>JALRGZ010000253.1 GCA_023253295.1 Flavobacterium sp. | reverse complement strand
TAAAGCTTTCCAAAACAACGAAGACATTCACAAATCGACCGCTTCTAAGGTTTTCAACGTGCCTTTGGAAGAAGTAACCCGCGAGCAACGTAGCCATGCTAAAACAGTAAACTTCGGAATTATCTATGGAGTTTCGGCTTTTGGACTTTCGAATCAAACGAGTTTATCGCGCTCTGAAAGTGCCGAGTTGATTGAGGCTTATTACAAAACCTACCCGAGACTGAAGTCTTATATTAATGAGCAAATTGATTTTGCCCGAGATCATGGTTATGTGCAAACGATTTTAGGTCGTCGTCGTTATTTAAAAGATATCAATTCGCAAAACGCAGTTGTAAGAGGTGCCGCTGAGCGAAATGCAGTGAATGCTCCTATCCAAGGTTCTGCTGCGGATATTATTAAAATTGCGATGATTAATATTCATAACAAATTGACTAGTGAAAACTGGAAATCTAAAATGTTGTTGCAGGTGCATGATGAGTTGGTGTTTGATGTTCACAACTCTGAACTAGAACGAATCCAACCGATGATCAAACACGAAATGGAAAATGCCTTTAAATTGGACGTTCCTTTTGTAGTGGATTTAGGCATGGGGAAAGACTGGCTGGAAGCGCACTAAGATTTTAGATTGCAGATTGTAGAATTCAGATTTCAGCAGCCTCAAAAAACAAAAAATCCATTTCTTTATTTCTTAGAAATGGATTTTTTTTTGGTTCTGGATGATTCTCTTTCTTTTAGATTCGTTTTAATAACGACGGTTTGATATGGCGCTTCGTTTTCTTCATCGGCTTCTAAGCGGTCAATGAGTAATTTGGCAGCCACTTCTCCAATCTCTACTCCGTGTTGGCTTACGGTACTCAAACTTGGCGTTAATCGTCGGGAAGCTAAAATTCCATCGGCAAAACCAATGATTGAAAGTTCTTCGGGTATTTTATAACCTTTTTTAATTGCCACTTTCAATGCTGCAACCGAATCGCGTTCGTCCAAAGCAAAAACACCATCTATCGTATTATTATCAAAGATAGCTTCAATACGCTTTTTCATGTCTTCTTCAGAATCCGTACGAAGAATAATATTTTCATTAATTGGAAAATTATTATTAGCCAAAGCTTTCAAATAACCTTCAGTTCTTAATTTCCCCACACTTAAATTATCTACCGAAGATATTAAGGCAATGTTTTTACATCCGGTATCAATTAAACGTTGGGTAACATTCAATGCCGAATCGTAATCATCTACTACAACCTTATCACATTCTACCTCTTCTGCAATACGGTCAAACATCACAATAGGAGTTCCTTCATTAATAATATCAGTAAAATGAGAGTAATCCTGTAATTTTTGGGCTTCCTCAGAAACTGACAATATAAAACCGTCTGTAGTTCCATTACTCAACATTTCAAGTGTATTGATTTCTTTAACTAAAGATTCATTAGAAATACAGGTAATTACATTATAGCCTTTTGCATCTGCCACTTTTTCTATTCCACTGAAAACTTTAGCAAAAAAAGAATTTAAAATATTCGGAATAATCACCCCGATTGTTCTGGTTTTTCTATTCTTTAAATTCAACCCAATGATATTTGGCTTGTAATTTTTAAGTTTAGCATACTCCTTAATCTTTACTTTAGTTTGGTTACTAATCTCCGGACTATCATTCAATGCTTTAGAAACTGTAGAAACAGAAACATTAAGTTCTTTGGCGATTTGCTTCAGTGTTGCTTTAACTTTCATATTGAATTATTATCTTAATTGTTGTTGCGGCTAGCTAAAATCTACAAATTTCCTTTTGTACAACTTCAGACACCACCTACTTGAAAAAGAATGAATTGAGCTTCATTCTACTTACAGCAAGAATGCAAGATAAACAAATTATTTCGCAAATCAAATGTAATATAATTTTAGAACCAAAGCACAAACCAGCATTATAAAAAAGAAGCCCTGCAAAGCGACCGAAATATCCAATTGATTATCAGCACAGAAACCAAAAAAAATTATTCTTTTAAGGATTTGTATTTAAAATAATTAATTGTACTTTTGCACTCCCTTTATTGGGGACGGAATGTTTAATTAAAAAATTTTTATTGTGAACGCATTAAGCTACAAGACAATTTCAGCTACAAAGGCAAACTCTAACAAAGAGTGGATCGTTGTAGATGCAGAGGGTCATAACTTAGGACGTCTTGCTTCTAAAGTCGCTATGATTTTAAGAGGAAAGTACAAGCCTAGCTATACCCCACACGTGGACTGTGGAGATAACGTAATTGTTATCAACGCTGAGAAAATCAACCTTACAGGTAACAAAATGGACGAGAAAATTTACATGCGTCATACAGGTTATCCAGGAGGACAAAGAACTTTAACTGCTAAAGTATTGCAAGCAAAAAACCCTGCAGCTCTAGTAGAAAAAGCAGTAAAAGGTATGTTACCTAAAAACAAATTAGGTGCTGAACTTTTCAGAAATTTAAATGTTGTTGTTGGTACTGAGCACAAACAAGCGGCCCAAAAACCAAGAACTGTTAACCTAAACGATCTTAAGTAATGGGAGTTATTCACAAAATCGGTAGAAGAAAAACCGCTGTTGCACGTGTTTATGTTTCAGAAGGAACAGGAAAAATCACTGTAAACAAAAAAGAATTAGCAACTTATTTCCCAACAGCTACTTTACAATACAAAGTAATGCAACCTTTGTCTATGACAGAAAACGCTGAAAACTTTGACGTAAATGTAAATGTATACGGAGGTGGAGTTACTGGTCAGGCAGAAGCTGTAAGAATACTGGCTTGGCGTCAGGTTTAGCATTGCGCACGCTGCAGCTATTGGAATATCCTTGCTATTTGCCAGCTGGCGTACAGCATCAACCGTTTGTGAGTGGCGATTGTTTATGTCTTTTTTAACATGTACGATGC
>JALRGZ010000246.1 GCA_023253295.1 Flavobacterium sp. | reverse complement strand
TCAGTACCACCTTCTGAAATAAGCAGGTAATAATAGCCGTCTTTTTTATAAATATGAGGAGCTTCAGGATAACGTCCTCCTGTACCATTCCATACAATTCGGCTTTCGGTCAGTTTTTTACCCGTTTTTATATCTATTTCACAAATGGTAATGCCTTTACCATTGGACATAAAATAACATTTACCGTCTTCAAAGTATAAGGTCGGGTCTATACCTCCCTGTTCCACATAAATAGGTTCTGACCATTCGCCGGCAGGATTATCCGTAGATACATAAAAATTTCCTCCACCGGATACATTTGTGGTAACCATATAAAAACGGCCTTCGTTATAACGAATTGTTGGGGCATAAATACCCGAAGAAGGAGCGCATTTATCTAATTTAAGTTGGGAAGGACGGGTCAGGCAATGTCCTATTTTCGTCCAGTTAACTAAATCTTTACTGTGAAAAACCGGAACACCCGGAAAATATTCGAAACTACTGGTTACTAAATAATAATCATCACCTACTCTACACACACTAGGATCCGGATGAAAACCGGAAATAACAGGGTTTTTATATCCCTGAGCGTTTGAGTGATGATAGAAACTAAGAACACAAACTAAAAGAAGAATTATTTTTTTCATTTTTAACTATTTATTTAAGAATCAATTATAAGGCCCTATTTCAAAATAAAATCAACCGTACCTTTGATATCTGTAGCCGAAGCTCCAATCATTATCTTGAATTTACCCGGTTCTGCTACCCAAGTGTTTTTTTTGTCATCATAATAAGAAAAAGCCTCTTTTGTTAACGTAAAACGCACTGTTTTTACCTCTCCTGACTCTAAAGAAATTTTCTCAAATCCTTTTAATTCTTTCAGCGGACGAGGTAAACCTGATTTTTCATCCTGGATATACAATTGAACTACTTCCTTTCCTGCCACTTTACCGGTGTTTTTTATTGGAATTGTCACAACCAATGAATCGGCTGTTGTAATTGATTTTGAAGAAACTGTTGGTCTTCCATATTGAAATGTGGTATAACTCAAGCCATATCCAAATGGGAAAAGCACCGGAATTTTTTTAGTATCAAACCAGCGGTATCCTACTAAAATATCCTCTTTATAATTCACGTTGACACCATCGCCTGGATAACAGCCTTTGTCAAAGGAATGTGCCCCAACATCTTCCAATTTTTTAGGAAATGAAACAGGGAGTTTCCCTGAAGGGTTTACGTCACCGGAAATAATATCTGCCAAAGCATTTCCCGACTCAGAGCCAAGATACCATCCTTGTACAACAGCGGGAACTTTATCTAACCAAGGCATCAAAACCGCATTTCCGCTTAGTAAAACTACGGCAACATTTTTATTGACTTTCTGTATCGCTGCAATCAGTTTATCTTGTCCGAATGGCAAACTAAGTGATTTACGATCTCCACTTTCACAATCCTGAAAATAATTTTTATTTAATCCGCCAACAAACAGTACGACATCGGCATTGCGGGCAACTTCAATAGCTGCTGTTTGCAAGGAATCTAAATTTAATTTAGAGGGTTCTTCTTTGCCATATAATGACGGTCCCGAAGCATATCCCATACTGTAAACAATATGATTTTCACCATATTTATTCTTTAATCCTTGCAATGGTGAAACTTCATAAGCCGCTTTGAGGGAGGTAGAACCGCCTCCAACAATCAAACCACGTGTGGCATTTTCACCTATCACGGCAATCTTTTTGTATTTGCCTTGTGGGATAGGCAAAAACTGCTTATCATTTTTAAGTAAAACAACTCCTTCCTGTGCTATTTGTCTCGCTGCTAAGCTATGTTCCGGAGATACAAAACGACCAAAAGGGCGATTAGCACTCATAGTAGTGCGAAAAATCATTCGCAGGATTCGGCTTGCTTTATCATCCAGCTTCGACATTTCGTATTTCCCCGACTTGATTCCTTTCAGAAATGGATCGGCCAAATAATAGCTGGAAAAAGGAAAATGTCCTTGTGTTGTTAATCCATTCGTATAGGTTCCCATCTCAATATCAAGTCCACCATTGACAGCTTCATCGGTATTGTGTACACCTCCCCAATCACTAACCACCACACCATCGAACTTCCAATCATTTTTCAGAATTTCATTCAACAAACGGTCGTTGTGACAGCAATGTACACCCCATATTTTGTTATAGGCTCCCATGATTGACCACACTTTTCCTTCCTGAACGGCAGCTTTAAAAGCTGGAAGATAAATTTCGTGCAATGCCCGGTCGCTTACATTTACATTAATTTCGCCACGGGAAATTTCCTGATTGTTCAATGCAAAATGTTTTACACAGGCAGCAACTCCATTAGACTGTACACCCTGAATATAGGGAACCACCATGCGTGAAGCCAAAAAAGGATCTTCACCCATATATTCAAAATTCCTACCATTGAGCGGTGTACGATAAATATTGACTCCCGGTCCTAACAACATGGTTTTATTTCGGTATCGGGCTTCTTCTCCTATAGATTTACCATAAAGCAACGATATATCCCGATTGAATGATGCCGCAAGACAGGTCAATGCCGGATAAGCGGTACAGGAATCATTTGTCCATTGCGCCCCACTCCATTCATCCCATAATTTTTCATCGCTCACACCATGCGACCCATCGGCAGACCAAACATCCGGAATTCCCAGACGAGGAACTCCTTTTGAACTGAATTTACTTTGCGCGTGACAAAGCGCCACTTTTTCTTCTATTGTCATTCGAGACAAAGCATCCTTTACGCGAGCTTCTATAGGTTTGTTTACATCTAAGTAAACAGGCTGTTGTGCCCATCCGTTAACAGACAACAGCGCAAAGAGCACCAGTAAAACGCAAATTTTTCTTTTTATCATGATATTGTATTCTTTTCTACTAATTATAAGACTACTACAGTATTTATTATTTTGTAATCACATCAACTTCAGAATAGCCGGCAACATTATCACCAAAAGTGTTTTTCAAAGCACGCAACTTAATATAACGAGCTTTTACCGGTACAAAATTTTTGATTTGCATCAAAGGGTTATTTTTTATATTCGAAAACTCACCTTTATCAACTAATTTCCAAGTCACATTGTCATCTGACACATAGAATTCGTAAGTAGTAATGATACCGGAACTCCATTTATTCTGATCAGGTGTATATTTGAAACCCATAATAGTATTACTGTTCCCAAGATCTATCACTAAATCGATTGGCATTTTATCCCCTCTCTGATGCCATATACTTGCAGGATCTCCATCTAATATTACTGCTGACTTTTCGTCGTTTATTCCCACTAGTTTCCAATCTTTTTTAGAAATATCAAATTTTTCAATACTAACCGGACTGCTCTTGTGTGAAGTAGGATCGTAAGAAATTGCTTTAATCACAACCTTACCGTCTGCTGTAAATGGACCTGTATATTTTTTTGAGTCTGAAGTTGGTTCGCTACCGTCCAGAGTATAGTAAAAAATTGGCCCTATATCATTAGTCGTTATTGTTACTTCACCAGATTGATTTCGAACAATAGCAGGAGCATATAAGAATACCGGAGCATCATATATTCCAATATTAGAAATAACAGGGTTGCATTTTGAGTCGGTAATATTGAAACGCACCTGAGTTGCATTTACAGCAGGAAAACGAAGGATTCGTTTGTAACCAATGGTAGTTCCTCTTGTTACTTCTTTCCAGTTTCCATCCACAAACGCTTCCACAGTAAAGGATTTAACTCGCTGACCTAAACGGATATATTCCTGTGCCATAAAACGGTTGAACAGAGTTGGTTTACCCAAATCAATTGTCAATGATCCCGTTTTTGTATTATCATCTGTAGTCCAATAGGTGTTTTTCTTACTATCGACCGCTAATTTAGCAGCATACTTTTTTGAATTATTACGCACACTTGAAGCTGTTGCTTTTTTGTTTTGGGCAATGTTTGTTGCAAAAGATTCTTTTACAGCTTTACCAAATTCAATCGCATTCTTTTCATCGGTTGGGTGAATTAATCCGTTTGGCATAATTGGAAAATTCAACAACATCGTTCCGTTGCGTCCAATAGAATGATAATAAAGATCCATCAGCTGAGGAACCGTTTTTACTTTATTATCTTCATCCGGATGATAAAACCACTCCGGACGAATAGAGGTATTTACTTCTGCCATTACCCATTTATTCCCGTTCTCAACACCAAAATGTAAATTATTCCATGGAACATCACCCGTTGCGTTCAAAAGACTCCAGTTGGTTTCACCTACATACCCTTCCTCGGTACCTACCCAGCGAAGATCCCCACGATCTCCTCCATCATTCCAAATCACACATTTAGGTTGCAACTTATGAATCAATGCATAGGTATTTTTCCAATCATAATAAGTCTTGGCATCAATCTTACGAACTTCATTAGCACCACCATAATAGCCATCACCACCATTAGCACCGTCAAACCAAACTTCGAAAATTTCTCCATAATTGGTAAGAAGTTCTGTCAACTGGTTTCTGAAATAAGTAATATATTCCGGTTTTCCGTAATCGGGATGATTTCTATCCCATGGTGATAAATAAACTCCAAATTTCAAACCATACTCTTTACAAGCTTCAGACATCTCACGAACCATATCGCCTTTGCCATTTTTCCAAGGAGCATTTTTTACCGAATACTCCGTGTATTTAGAAGGCCATAATACAAATCCACAATGGTGTTTGGCAGTAAGGATAACGCCTTTTAACCCAGCTTCCTTACAAATACGCGCCCATTGCCGACAATCTGATTTTTCTGGATTAAAAAGTTTGACATCTTCATTTCCAAATCCCCATGATTGATCCGTATAGGTATTTAACGAAAAATGTATAAAAGCATACGATTCCATTTCTTGCACCCTCATTTGGTTCTCCGATGGAGTTGGTCCACAAGCTTGCAGGGACTTGGTTTGTGCATATGAAGCACTAAATAAAAGAGAAGAAAATACTATTCCCCAGAAAAATTTATTTATCATTTTATTTAATTTATTTATGTTATTAAGAGTATTTATATTCGTGAATAATGCGTGCGTCTATTTCTCAGCACTAATTATCATTGCAAAACCACCACCATTGGCCAAATTTACTGTCAGCTTATCGGTGTTTGCAACTTGAATTATTTCGTGTTTATAATCTGTGGCATCTTTGTTAGCGTTAATTCCATCTTTAAAAATTTCGACAGAATAGATTCCTTTATCCAGAAAAGACAAGTCTATAGTCATTTCTCTTTCCGACCAGTTCGTTAATCCGCCTACAAACCATTTATCCCCTTTTCGTCTGGCAATAGCAACATATTCTCCAACTTTTCCATCAAGCGCAATTGTTTCATCAAAAGTGGTCGGAATCTGAGCAATAAAACTGGTACTTTCCTGCTCTTTCATATAGGCTGTAGGACTATCAGCCATCATTTGCAACGGCGCTTCATACACAACATACATTCCCAATTGATGTGATCTTGTACCTTGACTCATCGGTAAAGAATTACTCGGATGAAAATCTGATCTTGTTGCATTGCGCATTGCTCCTGGTGTATAATCCATAGGCCCGGCCAACATTCTGATGAATGGAATACTGGTCTCATAGCGTGGCATATCATCATTTGGTGTCCATTTGGCATTCTCTAAACCTTTAACCCCTTCAAAATTGACAATATTCGGAAAGGTACGCTGAATACCTGTGGGCTTAAACATCCCGTGGTAATCAATAAAAAGCTTATAGGATGCTGCCTTTTTTGCAATGTTATATAATGATTTAACCATTTTTTGGTCATCACGATCTATGAAATCAATTTTAAAACCCTTCACTCCCATTTTTGAATAGTGAGAAAAAGCATCATCCAAAACCTGATTTATGGCATACCAAGAAGCCCAGAGAATAATACCTACATTTTTTTGTTTTCCATAGTTAACGAGTTCTTCTATATTCATAGTCGGTGAAATTTTCAGAATATCTGTATCTTCACTCCAGCCTTCATCCAGCACTACATACTCAATATTATTTTTAGAAGCAAAATCAATATAATATTTATAGGTTTCCGTATTAATTCCAGCCTTAAAGTCAACCTTGGATATATTCCAGTCATTCCACCAATCCCAAGCTACTTTCCCCGGTTTTATCCAACTTTCGTCGGCAATTTGCGAAGGCGCAGAAAGCTTTTGAACCATATCATTATTGGCTAATTCTTTGTCACTTTCACTTATAATGACTGCTCTCCAAGGAAAATTACGGTCTCCATCTACTTTAGCGATATATGGTTCTCTTTTCGCCACCATATAATTCATATTGTTATAGCCACCTAAACGTTCTTCCTTTGGATAATGGGCAAATATTCCCAGCAAACTATGCGGTGATTGATTATTCTTTGTTAGAAACATACCAGGATAATCTTCCAATTCAGCTTCTATGATAGCCGCCTTTTTTCCATTTCCTAAATCGATAAGAAACGGAGAAATAGCCAATGAATCTTTTACAAATTTAGAAAGCGGGATTTCAGCGTACATGGCTTCGAAAGCAGATGAATACATATCATTTTCCCGTAGATCTCTTACGTAGGGAACAAAAGCTTTATAATCCATGTCGAAGTTAAAATTAGCTTCCTCTGATTCAATAATCATTTGCCCTTTCTTAGTCGTAAAAAAACGATAAGCTACACCATCGTTATGGGCTCTTAAAATCAAACCAAAACTACCCTTATAGTTAACTATAACTTGATTATACTCATCAATTACCGTTTTCTTTTTATAAATAGGTGTATTAAAACTGCTGTTTACTTTTGATTTTTTAATACTTGTAACTTTTGCATTATTTCCTAAAACCACTCCATTATCCAGTGTCAAAGAAATAGTGGAAGGAGCGATAACTGTCGTGTTTTCATGTTTCACAGACCATGCTATTTTTGCTCCACTTTCCAGAGCCATGTCAATCTTCCCGTTGGGAGATTTTACATGGATTACCTGAGAAATACCAACAGTTGTTGATAAAAACACAATAGTGACTACATATAAAAAAAATCTATTCATTTGAAATATTAATTATTCTTATTACTATTTAACCGTTTTAATATTTATTGCTGTTTCTTCCAAAGTTGGAGAACTAACCGTTAGTTTAATATCACCAGCATCATGAGTACTTTTTATCACGACCAATACCTTACCCTTCCATGCTTTACGCGTATCGCTTACATAAGTATCAGTATCTTTGATGTTTGCATTATCCACTCCTGCAATTACACCAGAACCATTAATTTTGAAATGCAAACGATTTGTGGCATTCGGTTGAATTATTCCATCTTTATCCGTTATTTCAACGGTAATGAATGACAAATCCTGTCCATTTGCCAGTATTTCTCTTCGGTCGGCAGACAATTTTATTTTTGTAGCATCACCAGCAGTTTGAAGAATGGTTGATTCCATTTCCTTCTCATTTTCCATGCCAACAGCTTTAAGTTTTCCTGATGAATAAGGTATTGTAAAAGTCGCTTTAAACTGCTGATCTTGAGTTGTTGCCTTTTCGCCTATAAGTTTGTTATCCAAATACAGTCTTACCTTTGGATATTTAGAATACACCTCAACATCAATATTTCTTCCTTCAAATCCAGGCCAAGTCCAGCTTTCCCAGGTTGGATATACCGACCACCAGGTTTCTTTAATTTCCAGTGGTTCCGGGGCTGGTTCACGAACTGCCATGTATAATTTTTGGTTATTATTATACAACATGCTTCTGTAATGTGAAACAGGTTTTCTCCATCCAATCAAATCTATATCACCACAATACGCAGCATGAATAGGAAACATATCATTATCCCAATTTTCTCCGGGTGTTTCGCCAGAATAATAAGTTCTACCAATACCTGCTTCACCGAGATAATCTATCGCTGTCCAAACAAAATCGCCAATTACATACTTGTTTTCCTTTACCAATTTCCAATTATTAAAAGCATCTTTAGGATAGGATTCTGTATGCACAATTATTCGCGAAGGAACTCTTTTATGATCGTCTGGCGCACTATTCAAATGATAATTATATCCGGCAACATCGTGTACTGCCATAAGCGGATCAAAAACTGACCAATCCTTACCATTATCTACAATAGCTGATGTTACAGGACGGGTATTATCTATTTTCTTTAATGCATTAATAAGCATTTGAGCCGTTTTTACAGCTTCAGGATCGGCTCGTTCCGGTATTTCGTTACCTATACTCCACATGAAAATCGAAGGATGATTGCGATCACGCAATAGCATTGCATCTAAATCACGATTCCACCATTCGTTGAAATATTTAGAATAATCGTTATTGTTTTTCCCAACTTTCCAACAATCAAACGACTCGTCCATTACCAATAAACCTAATCTGTCGCAGGCATCCAAAAAAGCTTCTGAAGGCGGGTTGTGAGAACTCCTCACTGCATTGTATCCACCCGCTTTGAGCAACTCCACTTTTCGCTCTTCGGCACGGTCAAAAGCAGCAGCACCTAAGCAACCATTATCATGATGTATACAACCACCGTTTAGTTGAACTGTTTTCCCATTCAATTGAAATCCATTTTCAGCAGTAAATTTTAGGGAACGGATACCAAAATTGGTTTTAGTATCGTCAAGTACTTTTTTATCTTTTACTACCTGAATTTGGACTTGATATAATTGTGGCGTTTCAGGTGTCCAAAGCAAAGGATTTGAGACGTTTATGGTTTGAGATATTTCCTTTTCACTGTTGGCAGGAATCTCAATTTGCATCTGGGTTTTTCCTGTGTTTTTTGAATTTTTATTCCAAAGAATGCTTTTTACAACAATACTCTGGCTTGATGCGGTTTCGTTTTTAACCATCGTTTTCACCTGTACGGTTGCCTTTTTTGAAGAGACCGCAGGAGTCGTGACAGATGTCCCCCATTGAGCAACATGTACGGGATTCGTAACCATCATCCAAACATGACGATAGATTCCGGAACCACTGTACCAACGGCTATTAACCTGTTGGGAATTATCCACTTTTACAGCAATAACATTTTCTTTTCCGAAATTCAGATACGATGTAAGATCATAACTGAACGATGTGTAGCCATACGGATGAACACCAAGCGATTTTCCGTTAATAAAAACTTCAGAATTCATATAAACACCTTCAAAATAAATAGCTGCTTTTTTTTCTGCCCATTCCTTAGGCACATAAAAAGTTTTTCGGTACCAACCTATACCGGTTGGGAAATATCCTCCAGCACCTTTTGTTGGATTTTTAGGATTTACTTTTCCTTCAATACTCCAGTCGTGAGGTAAATCAAGTTTTTGCCAGTTGTCATCATTAAAATCGTTTGCTTTGGCTTCAGAAACATCACCTAAAAAGAATTTCCAGTCATAATCAAATAACTGTTTTCTTTCTGTTCCGTTTTGGGCATAACTCAAAAAAAAGCTTGCAAATAGCATGAATACCAATACTATTCGATTTGTAAAATATTGTTTTTTGTATTTGTTTAAGCCGTTCATTTATTTTATTCAATTTTATATTATTCCTAATCACCAGGAGTCGTTTTTAAAAAACTATTGCTTTTTCTCAATATATTCCATAATAAAACCAAAACTATAGGGTTTATTACCGGAATTGGTATATTTTTCCATTGTTTTAGCTCACCAGAAATCATCACCAACCATTTCATAAATTTTTAAATCAATGTATCTATTGATAAAGTCAATAATGATAGATCAAATTAACTAATCCTTCACACAACGAACAGAAATACCCGCAAATTTAACATAGTTAAATGAGTCCATACTTAAACCACCAGCATTATAACTCAGGTGAATGTACCATGCGCTATAGGGATCATCTCCTTCCGTTGCACTCCACCAATAGCCCCTGTAACCGGTGCTTTGGAATGTCCCATCGAAATTTCTAAAACCGCCCGGAAGAGCAGTGAACCCTGTTTCATTAGTTACATCAGGGGAAGTTGTTTGCCAATGCATTATGCCAGTTTCTTTTAACTTAGTACCACTAACAACTTTACCTCCTAAATAATCTATTAATTGTATCCATTCCTCATTAGTGGGTAAATGCCAGCCAGCAGGACAGGCGACTTTGGCTGCCGCCCAATTATACAAAACACCATAAGCTCCATAATTAAATGAACCTTTGGCTCCAGCTAAACTAGTACCACTATAACCATAAACATAATAAGTTGGCATTTCTGCTGAAATTATTCCAGGATCGGAAACAGTGGGTAAATATTTCAGGTTTTCAGCCATCCATATCTGGTTACCAATTTTTATAGTTTTATAAACATTCCCATCACGGGAATCGGTAAAAGTCTGGAAACTAATATCACTTTTTACAACTTCATCTTTTTCACAACTACTCGTAACTACTGCCAATACTATTATTAACAGGTATCGGTTAATCAAAAACCTGGTTCCTTTTTTCATTCTTAAAGTTTAATTATATGAATAATATTTTTATTCAAATTACGATCGGCTACAATTCATTAACATATTCCATAATAAAACCAAAACTATAGGGTTTATTACCGGAATTGGTATATTTTTCCATTGTTTTAGCTCCCCAGGAATCATCACCACCCACTCCATGAATATTCAAATCGATATTTAGGTTAATAAAATCACGTTTTGGGAGCTGATAATCGTGTTTGGCAATCTCTAAATCATCTTCTGTATAAGGCCATGCACGAAAATTTAATGGTTGTAAAGCTTTTACCTTAATACTATTTCCGTTTTGTGTACCAAAAGAAAACCAGCGAACATCACAACGATTTGCATTATCTTGAGGCACAGGGTAGCGAACTACAAAATTTTCTAATTCGGAATGATATTTTCCAAGCAATGAAGCAGTTTTTCTATCCGGGTAATTTTCACTCGGACCTCTTCCATACCAGTCAATGGTACTATAATTTTCAGGTATACGAAGTCTCATACCAAATTTAGGAATCAACGGAATCGTATCAACCAAAGGTACATAGGAAGCTTCTACTTGTAATTTTCCCTCACCGTTTAATTGGTAATTCAACGTATAATTGGCTCCTATTGTTGGCAGATTTATATCAAAGTTAACCGAAGTTAAGTTGCCCTTTTTAACTATAGCTACATTTTTGACAACCCTGTTTTCTGCTGCATTTTTCCATTTGGCAAATTCTTCAACATAACCACTTCTTCTTTGATTCTCATTGGGCGTTTTCCAGAAATAAGGCTCAAGGCTTCCTTTCAGCAGCTCTTGTCCGTTCGCTTTCCAACTTACCAATGAACCATTTTTTCGGTCAAAAATAAAAATCATTTTTCCGGCTTTTAACTCAATTTCAGAAGCCGATTCTGTTAGCAATACCGATTTTTCAACTGAAACTATTTTATCCCAACTGTATGGTTTTATAACAAATTGTTCCCGTGCAATACAAAAACCTTCCTCTGCCCAAAGAGTCGCAGTCTTGAGTCTTGCATAAATATTTAAATTTATTTCCGAAGAAATATCTGCTGCTTTCACTTGCAGTGAAGGAATAATTATATCGGAAGATGTCCCCGGCAAAATGGCATCACAGTTGAACTTGCCTTTTTGTAAAGATTTCCCATTTGACATGTATTCGTATTCAAAGTCAAAATTGCTAAGTGGAAGGAAATCAAAATGATTGGTTACTTTAATTGTAATCTCCTTATCATTTACAAACTGAAATACTACAGGCTGATATACTTTTTGTACCTCAAAATAATGAGGATGTGGTTTTCTGTCAGATGAAACCAACCCCTTGACACTGAAAGTACCGTCATTTGGTTTATCTCCAAAATCACCGCCATAAGCCCAAAATTCATCATCTTTTAATCGATAATCATCAGGGTGTTCGGTAAGTTTTAAAGGAGAGCCATCCTTTTTCTTTGCCAGTCCCTGATCAACCCATTCCCAGATAGCAGCACCGGTAAGACTTGAGTCGGCATAAATTACATCCCAGTATTCCTGTAAATTCCCTCCGGAATTCCCCATAACATGTGCATATTCACGCATAAATACCGGTCTGTCAGTTATTTTTTCGCCTAATTTTTTCAAATCCTCAGGGTGCAGATAACCTTCGTCATAAATAGCCGAGACACTTCGATCCGAATCAGAATAAAGCAATCGGCTTGAATCCATTTTTTTTATAGTATCAGCCATAGCAGCAAGATTTTGTCCCTTACCTCCTTCATTTCCTAATGACCAAAAAATAACGCTGGGATGGTTTTTATCACGCTGTACCAATGAAACTGCTCTTTCCACATGCGACTTTTTCCACATTGGGTTATCGCCTATTTCCTTATTTCCAATACCAAAACCATGTGATTCCTGATTAGCTTCGTCCATGACATAAAATCCGTATTTATCACAAAGTTCATAAAACAAAGGGTCATCAGGATAATGACAGGTACGTATCATATTAATGTTGGCCTGTTTCATCAACTCGAGGTCACGAATCATGGTACTGCAACTTACATGTTTACCTGTACGTGGATGTTGCTCATGACGGTTCACACCTTTGAGTTTAACTGCTTTATTGTTGACATAAAATACATCGCCGCGAATTTCAATCTTACGCACACCAAAATAACATTCGGCCTTATCAACAATGTCGTTCTTGTTGTTTTTTAGCTGTAACTTGAGATGATATAAATCCGGCGTTTCAGCAGACCATAATTTAGGATATTTTATCAAAGAATTTAAGGAGATGGATACTTGTTTTGATTTTTTAATAAGCAGGACTTTTCCTATAAATTTAAGATCAACCCATTCACCCCGTGCTGAAAATCCTGAAACTTCGGCAACAATATGTAATCCTTTAGTATCTTGGTCTGAACGATTATCAATATTCAGATCGATAGCAATATCAGCATCAGTAAGCGATTTGTCCGGCTCAGCTTTAACAAAAAAATCGCTGATATACGTTTTTGGTCGGGCAATTAAATCAACATCTCTGAAAATTCCGCCTAAACGCCACATATCCTGATCTTCCAAGTAGCTTCCATCGCACCACTTATAGACTTCAACAGCTAACTTATTTTCTCCTTGATGGATATATTTTGTGATGTCAAACTCGGCCGGTGACATTGAATTTTCGCTATACCCCACCTTTTGTCCATTTATCCAAATATAAAATGCCGATTGTACGCCTCCAAAATTGATAAATAGTTGTTTATGATTCCAGTTTTCAGGAATAGTAAAAGAAGTAATATAACTTCCAACAGGATTTCGCTCAAGATAACTTGTAAAATACTTAGCCGGTTCGTTAGTAACTTTAGGAAAATCAGGTTTAAACGGATAATCAATATTTACATAAATTGGCGTTCCATATCCCTGAAGTTCCCAGTTTCCCGGAACCAAAATATTATCCCAGTTTTCCGCTGAATAATCGTTCCTGTAAAAATCCATTGGACGAGATTGCGGATTGGGAGACCATTTGAATTTCCAGATACCGTTAAGCGACTGAACCATCGAATTAGCTGTTTTTGTTTCTGACAAAAAACCATAAGCATGAGGCTTTTCCTTATTTATACCGTTAATATCCGGGTTTTCCCAATCAGGAAGACTCTGGGCATAGGAAAAGTTTATGGAGAAAAATACTATTCCTAATACCAATCCCTTTAGCTTATAATTTGATGTATTCGTATATCTATCCATTTTTTATCTTAATAATTCTCCTGTACTTTTATGCATATATCGTCTCGTCTAAAACATAAAAGTCAATGTGTAAATTTCTATTTCCTTTTTATTTTAAATACAACCGCAATTTTATTCGGAATGCTCTTTGGTTTCATAATTACCAAAGAATCTGAATATTGTTTCCATAAAATTTTTTCTTTACTTCCCAGCATTTCTATTTTTTGTATTTTATGAGCTGCTTTATTTTCACC
>JALRGZ010000184.1 GCA_023253295.1 Flavobacterium sp. | reverse complement strand
AAAGAACATGTTAAAAATATTACTACTCACTTAGGAATTGATGATCAATTTGACGGTGTATTTGATATTGTTGATGCAGAGTACAGTCCAAAACCTGAGGCAAAAGCATTTGATCTGATGGTCAAAAAATTTCAAATTGATCCAACTGAGACACTTTACATTGAAGATATTGCAAAAAACTTATCAATTGGAAAAGAAAGAGGAGCAAAAACAGTTTGGTTAATCAATGATGAATACTGGGGGAAAAAAGAGTCTGATAAAGAATATATTGATTACAAAATAGAAAATCTTTCTTTATTTTTAAAAGAAATAAGGTTATTAAAAAACTCATAAAATTATGAGTATAGAAAAAATTATAAATGAAGCTTGGGAAAATAAAGACCAAGTAGGCCAAAATTCAGATAAATCTTTAAAGGATGCTGTTAATCAAATTATTGAAGATTTAGACAGCGGAAAAGCAAGAGTAGCTGAAAAGATCAATGGTGAATGGGTTACTCATCAACATCTAAAAAAAGCTATCATGTTAAGTTTTAGAATGTATCCAATGGAAAATTTAAATGGTCCATACAGTAGTTGGTATGACAAAGCTCACTTACTTAAAGGAAAAACAGCAGGATGGACAAAAGAAGATCATGAAAAAGCTGGTTTTAGAATGGTACCTAATTCACCAGTTAGAAAAGGATCATTTGTTGGAAAAAATGCAGTTTTGATGCCGTGTTATGTAAATATCGGAGCATATATTGATGAAGGGACGATGATGGACACGTTTAGTCGTGCTGGAAGCTGTTGTCAGATTGGAAAAAATTGTCATATCTCAGCTGGCACTGGAGTTGGGGGTGTATTAGAACCTGCTCAAGCATTACCGACAATTATTGAAGATAATGTTTTCTTAGGAGCAATGTCTGAAGTAGTAGAAGGCGTAATAGTTGGGGAAGGCTCTGTTCTTAGTATGGGAATGTATATTGGACAATCAACAAAAATTGTTAATAGAAAAACTGGTGAAATAACTTATGGAAAAATTCCACCTTATTCAGTAGTAGTTCCAGGATCCTTGCCTGATAAAAACAATCCACAAGCACCATCTTTATATTGTGCAGTAATAATTAAACAAGTTGACGAAAAAACAAGATCGAAAACATCAGTTAATGATCTGTTAAGAGAATAAAAATGCAAAAAACACCTTAGAAACACTATTAAGACTTTTTTTGCGAAAGGCAAAAGTAATTGAGAAGCTGATAAGCTAATATGACATTTATCAGTTTTTAAGCGAATGATTATTCCAAACTTTGCACAAATTATCAATAAAAGTATGAACATCACTAAAAATCAAAAAAACGTACATAACTTCCATATTCCGGTTATGGGACTTGCTTACACAATAGACAGTCCTATTCGAGTAGCTCAATATGGAATTTCATCTGTAATTTCACTTGCGGATGATGAACTGATAGAAAAAATGAATGCATTCTATCATAATAAATTCAATCTTCCTTATCAGGAAATATCAAAAAAAGTAGCTGATTACAGAGCCAAACGAATCACTTCTTATTTAAATCTGGTTGATAAAATTGTAAAAGAAAAATTCGAAAATTTCAAAAACGAATTATCTGAAAGCAAAGAAACCCTGGAAAACTACATTGCTATTCTACCTAACAAATCAGAAATCAAAAAAGGACTGCAATCCTTTATTGATGAAGGTTTACACTGGAAAGAAAACATTAAAAATTACCTTGAAAAAAACCTATCAGCTGGTTCTATCGATGTCAATATCATGACTAAATTAGACAAGGACAACTTTGACAAAAACGAACAATTAGCTGTTGTTTTCAATGACGCTCATGCCGCTTTAAGAGGTTTTGCCAATAGTACTGTTAATTCTTCTATCGTTCTTTCAGCAGGGATGAATCCAAGATTGTACAGCTACTTTGAAAATTTTGATAATTTCTATCCTGACGAAGACAATCAATTAAAAAAGAAAATCACCTTAAAAGTAAGTGACTTTCGCTCGGCAATGATTCAGGGGAACTTTTTGGCCAAAAAAGGACTTTGGGTTTCAGAATACCGAATTGAATCCGGATTAAATTGTGGTGGACATGCTTTTGCTACAGAAGGATTTTTATTAGGACCAATCTTGGAAGAATTCAAACAAAAGAAAGAACAACTTGTTCAATCAGCGCATGAATTAATGATTAAAGCCTTAAAACAAAAAGGTAAATTAATTCCAAACGAACCATTAGAATTGAAAATCACTGTTCAAGGAGGAGTTGGCACCTCAGAAGAGCACGACTTTTTATTAGACTACTACAATGTGGATTCTGTAGGCTGGGGTTCACCGTTTTTATTAGTTCCGGAAGCCACTTCGGTAGACAAAGCCACTCGCGATCTATTAATCAATGCCAAAGAAGAGGATCTATATTTAAGCCAAATCTCTCCTTTAGGAGTTCCTTTTAATACTTTAAGAGGCACAACTAATGAACAAATAAAACAAAGACGCATTCAGGAAAGCAAAGCAGGAAGTTCTTGTCCAAAAAAATACTTAGCTTTAAATAAAGATGCTGAAGGAAATGGAATTTGTACTGCTTCTAAAAAATTCCAAGATTATAAATTAGAAGAACTAGAAACCAATAGAAATACTATTTCTCAAGAACAATATGAAAAAGCAAAACAAACTATAACTGAAAAATCTTGTCTTTGTGTTGGTTTGGCAAATGCTTCTTATTTAGAAAATGACATTGAAATAAAAGGACAAGATCAAGGCGTAGTTATTTGCCCGGGACCTAATATGGCTTATTTTGATCAAGAAGTTTCACTTTCAAAGATGATTCAGCATATTTATGGATATACATCGGTTTTAAGAAATCCGAATCGCCCGCATTTCTTTGCTAAGGAATTAAAAATGTACATCGATTATTTAAAAAATGACATTCAATCCATTAGTGAAGAAATCAATAATGCTAAAACTAAAAAACTAGAATCATTCAAATCTAATCTTTTAGAAGGCATCAACTATTACCAAACTCTTTTTTCTAACATCCCTAATTTTGAAACAACCAAACAGGAAATAAATAAACAAATTGAATACTATCAAAAAGTAATCAATGCAATAGAAATCCCCAGACTACAAACAGCCTAACTACAAAAAAGTCCCTTAAAATATAATTATTATAAGGGACTTTTCTTTTTTTTACCGAAGATTATTTCTCCAGAATTCCTCTTTTTAATATTTGTCCAAAATTGTACATATCTTCAAAAGAACAATACAATGGAACTGGTGCCAAACGAATTACATTTGGTTCTCTCCAATCAACAATCACACCGTTTTTCATCAGATAATCAAATAGACTACGACCTTCTCCATGCAGAAAAACAGATAATTGACAAGCTCTTTCGGATGGATTACATGGTGTAATTATTTCAAAAGTACTACTTACTTCTTTATCTATTTCATGCAAAATGAATTCTAAATAAGCAGTAATCTTATCTCTCTTTGCAATTAAAGCATCCATTCCAATTTCATCAAACATTTCAACCGATGCCAAATAAGGCGCTAAAGACAAAACAGGTAAATTACTCACTTGCCACCCATCAGCTCCATGAACTGGATCAAAAACAGGTTCCATTTTAAAACGACGCTCTTTATTATGTCCCCACCATCCGGCAAATCTTGGCAAATCTGAATTATTATGGTGTTTTTCATGAACAAAACAACCTGAAGCATTTCCCGGTCCAGAATTCATGTACTTATAACTGCACCAGGCTGCAAAATCGACATTCCAGTTATGTAATTCTAATTTTACATTTCCGGCAGCATGAGCTAAATCCCAACCAACGTAAGCTCCTACCTGATGTCCCGCAGCAGTGATTGCCTTCATATCAAAAACCTGACCTGTGTAATAATTCACACCTCCAATTAAAACCAAAGCTAATTCATCGCCAACTTCATCAATCTTAGCAATAACATCTTCCGTACGAATATTATGTTCGCCATCACGTCTTTTAATCTCTACGATTGCATCTTCAGGCTTATAACCATGAAAATGAACCTGACTTTGAAACATATATTGATCAGATGGAAAGGCTTTTTCTTCGCAAATAATTTTGAAACGCTTTGCCGTAGGGCGGTAAAAAGACACCATTAACAAATGTAGATTTACCGTAAGGGTATTCATAACAGTAACTTCTGATGGTTTAGCTCCAACAATTTTACTCAACGGATTTGCAAAACGCTCCTGATAATCCCACCAAGGCTTTTCGGCATAAAAATGACCTTCAACAGCCAGGTTAGCCCAATCATTCATAATTTCATCTACGTAAGCTTTAGTACGCTTTGGCTGCAAGCCTAATGAATTTCCTGTAAAATAGACAACTTGTTTGTCATTAACTTTAGGAAAAATAAATTCGTTTCGATATTTATGTAAATCGTCCTGAGCATCTAATAGTTGCGCAAAAGCTTTAGTGTTTTCAAAAATCATAATATTCTTTGCATTTATACTGTAAAAGTAACCAAAAAATAAAAAACTCAATTATAAAGAATTTTATCATCTACAAAAATGATTCAAAATCATCGCTATCAAATCCAATTTTTCTTATATTTGAGTAAATATAAAATAGTGAACCATGCTTAAAAACAATTTAAACGTACTCATTATTAGCTTTGCAATTGTAATTTCGGCTTACTTGTTTTCAAATGCATTTCAAAACAGAAACAGAAATACAGATACTATAAGTGTAACAGGTTTAGGAAAAACCGACTTTACATCTGATTTGATTGTTTGGAGTGGTTCATTCTCCAGAAAAAGCACGACGCTAAAAGAAGCTTATGCATCTCTTGACACAGATAGAGAAAAAATCAAAAGCTATTTATCAAGTAAAGGAATTCCCCCTAAAGAGATTGTATTCTCTGCTGTAAATTTCAACAAAGATTATCAAAACACTTACAATGAAAATGGATCTTTAAGACAATCAATATTTGCTGGATTCACACTTACGCAAAGTGTAAGTATTCAATCAAAAGAAGTCAATAAAATAGAAGAAATCTCCAGACAATCCAGCGAATTAATTAATTCTGGAATAGAATTTTATTCCAATGCTCCTGAGTATTACTATACAAAATTAGCAGAATTAAAAATCAAAATGATTGCAGAAGCTACAAAAGATGCCAGTACCAGAGCAAAAAGCATTGCTGAAAATGCTGATGCAAAACTAGGCCATCTAAAAAAATCAGATATGGGAGTTTTCCAAATAATTGGTCAAAATTCTTCAGAAGATTACTCCTACGGAGGATCTTTTAACACTCAATCAAAAAACAAAACCGCTACAATTACTGTAAAACTTGTTTACCAAGTAGAGTAATTTTTATACAAAAAAACTCGCCAGTAACTGACGAGTTCATTTATGAATTAACCTTTTATAGTGATTATAGAATTAACATTGCGTCACCGTAAGAATAGAATTTATACTTTTCTTTAATCGCTTCTTCATAAGCTTTCTTCATTAAATCATGACCGCAAAAAGCAGAAATCATCATCAACAAAGTTGATTTCGGTGTGTGAAAATTAGTAACCATACAGTTAGCCACACTAAAATCGTGTGGAGGGAAGATAAACTTATTAGTCCATCCGTCATATGGGTTTAAGGTATTTTGAGAAGAAACAGAACTTTCAATAGCGCGCATAGAAGTTGTTCCAATTGCACATACTTTTTTTCTTTTTCCTTTAGCTTCATTAACGATATCACAAGCTTCCTGAGTAATTCTTAATTCCTCAGAATCCATTTTGTGTTTCGACAAATCTTCTACCTCAACCGGATTAAAAGTTCCTAAACCTACGTGAAGTGTTACTTCAGCAAATTTGATTCCTTTAATTTCCAATCTTTTCAACAAGTGTTTAGAGAAGTGTAAACCAGCTGTTGGAGCAGCTACTGCACCTTCTTCTTTAGCATAAATAGTTTGGTAACGTTCCGCATCTTCCGGAGTTACATCTCTATTGATATATTTTGGGATTGGAGTTTCTCCAAGTTCTGTCAATTTATTTCTAAACTCTTCGTAAGAACCATCATAAAGAAAACGTAAAGTTCTTCCACGTGAAGTTGTATTATCAATAACCTCAGCAACTAATGAATCGTCGTCACCAAAATATAATTTGTTTCCAATTCTGATTTTACGAGCCGGATCTACTAATACATCCCAAAGGCGTTGCTCAGCATTCAATTCTCTAAGCAAAAACACTTCGATTCTCGCTCCTGTTTTTTCTTTGTTACCGTATAAACGAGCAGGAAAAACTTTAGTATTGTTCAAAATCATTACATCCCCATCATCAAAATACTCGATAATGTCTTTGAACATTTTGTGCTCAATGGTTTGTTTTTTTCTATCTATTACCATTAAACGAGCCTCATCTCTGTTTTCTGCCGGAAATTCAGCCAAAAGTTCTTTTGGTAAGTCAAAATTAAAATGTGATAATTTCATATATAGATTTAATTGTAGATTTTAGATTTAAGTTCAAATGAACTCTAAATCTTTCGGCTGCAAATATACGATTGTCAAACAGGCGTTGTCAAGTATTTTACTGTTTAATTTAAAATTAAAACAACAAATCCCCAAAGTATCAATGTTTTAGGGATTATTCATATTTTTTTAACCTATCAAATCAGAAACTTTATAGCCTAATTTCTCCATATCTGTCCAAAAATCCGGATATGATTTAGAAACCACATCAGCATTTTCGATAATAATTGGTACCTTTAATGCTAAAGGAGCAAAAGCCATCGCCATTCTATGATCATTGTAAGTTCCGATTCTTACATTAGAATTAATTTCAGAAGTAGCCACTAAAGTTAAGCTATCATTAGTTACAGAAATATTAGCTCCTAACTTACTTAATTCAATTCTTAAAGCTTCTAGTCTGTCAGTCTCTTTAATTTTCAAAGTGTGAAGACCTGTAAGATGACAACCAATTCCCAATCCAAGACAAGTTACTACAATCGTTTGTGCAATGTCCGGAGTATTATTCAAGTCAAAAGTTACATCCTGATGTTTGAATTTTTTATTTTTAGTCAAAGTGATAGTGTTACCTTTAAACTGCGTATCAACCCCCATTTCTTTGTAAATAGAAACCAAAGCTGAATCACCCTGTAAACTTGATTGTTTATAACTACTTAAAGTAATCTCCGCTTCTTCAGACAAAGCTGCTAAGCTGAAAAAATATGATGCTGAACTCCAATCGGATTCAACTGTCATTTCTTTTGATGCTACCTCTTGTTGCGGATAAACTTTAATTATATTTCCTTCAAAGCTGGTTTGAATATTCAAATCATTCAACAAAGCCAAAGTCATTTTGATATACGGAATAGAAGTAATTTCTCCTTCTAAAGTTAGCTCAATACCATTTTCTAATTTAGGAGCCACCAACAACAAAGCAGAAATATATTGACTACTTACATTAGCCGCCATATTTACTTTAGATTGTGTGATTTTTTGCCCTTTAATTTTAATTGGAGGATAACCTTCTTCTTTCAAAAAAGTAATATCAGCTCCTAATTGGCGTAAAGCTTCAACTAAAATTTTAACTGGACGTTCCTGCATACGGCTTGAACCAGTTAGAACTACTTCGCGACCTTCATTTACCGCAAAAAAAGCCGTAAGAAAGCGCATTGCAGTTCCTGCATGATGAATATCTACTACTTCTTCATTGCCACTTAATGCCATTTGCATTACTTCACTATCGTCAGAATTAGAAGTGTTACTTAAGGTAATGTTCGGAAACAATGCTTGTAGAAGCAATAATCTATTTGTTTCACTTTTTGACCCGGTTACCTCAATTTGAGAATTTAATTTAGAATATGTAGTTTGTAGCAGTAAATTCATTTTTAATAATATTAGGTATGAATTATTCGTTAAATTTTAAGACTTTTAACGTAAATAATTTGAAGGCGCAATTTAGTACACCCAATTCACAATTCATAATCCACAACTAATATTTATTTCAATTTTTCATTGTTTTTGTGACGATCTTTATCGCGAACCGACTTTAAATCCATTTTTTTATCAAAAGCCGCCTGTAAATCAATACCGGTTTGATTTGCCAAACATAAAACCACAAAGACCACATCAGCTAATTCTTCCCCTAAATCTTTACTTTTATCACTCTCTTTTTCAGACTGTTCCCCATAACGACGAGCAATAATACGAGCTACTTCCCCTACCTCTTCCGTTAGTTGAGCCATATTAGTTAATTCATTAAAGTAACGAACACCATGTTCATTTATCCAATTATCTACGTCTAACTGAGCATTCTTAAGATCCATCTTTATATTTTTTTTAGCACTATTTTTTCTTTCTGTTGTTCAACTATCTTTTGACAAAATTTCTTCAACCCCTCATAAAGTTCAGCGCCTGCAATAGAAATATTTATTTCGTTTGCAACAGCTATTTGAATACGATTCTCATTAACCATTGCATTTAATGAGAAAACCAAGGATTTATCTTCTGTTGCCATCTTTATTGATTTAGGCAAAGATTCAACAGCGTACCCTTCAGGAATTTCAAAAACCAAATTGTATTTCTCTTGTCGGGGATATCCAAAATACACCGGCATTTTTCTTTTTTCCTGAACAAAAGGATTTTTATTAATCGTAAAAAATAATAATGGACTAATAAACATTTTTCCATTTATAATTTCACAATGATTATTACTGGTAAAATTAAACTTTTCAACAACTGGTTTAGACAAATCTGCTTTTTTATTTTCAACAACATAATCACTAATCACTATTCCGTTTAATTCATTTTCTTTTTTCTCTAAATAATTATCGACATTAATATCCGCCTGATTTAATCTGTAAACCAATGCCTTATAATCTGTTTTTTGTTCCATATACTTCCCTGACAAATTTCCACCAGGAGCTATTCTAACACTTAAGTTATAATTTTGCTTTGATGGTTTATTTGGAACCAAATTAATTTCTTCAGAAGTACCATCTTCTCTTATCAATCTTCCACTCCAATTTAACACATACAGAGGCAAAATATTTATTGACGTAGACTTATTTGTAGCATCTAATAAAATTTTCTCTCCATTAAGCTCAGCTGCAGCAATGACATAATTAAAAACTGTTCTGCTGGGAAAAACCGGAATACCGTGTTCGCGTGTGCTAACTAAAACCGGGTCGGCTTTTAAACCTGCTAATCTCAACATGGAAATCAATATAAAATTAATCTCGGCAACATTCCCTGTTCTTTCCCCATAAGCCTTAACAACACCTTTATCTGTATAATAACCATATTCCTGATTCCAATTCATCTTATCCTGAACGAACTTAAAAATCTTATTAAGTCTTTCATCTTGAGAATCTTCACTTTTAAGAATTAATTTAACATCGTTAATTAAATAACCTGATTGTTTAAGTTGCTCCCCAAAATCTTTATCCTCAAAAATAGTTTTAGCTACCCCCTCCCATGTAATGGAATAATCCTTAACAGGTTGTTCCGGAAAACGTGTTCTCTCTAATTCATTATGTAAAGATGATTTGTAATTTCTGACGTTATCAACAAATTCTTCCTCTTTCAAAGCAGGTACATCTTTAGCTATGTAACTACTACTTATTTGCCTATATGTCATTGATCTGGTTTGTCCATATTCATTACTAAAACTAACCGAACCCTGATTTAATTTAGACTCTGATTTAACATCAGCATAACCTTTTAAAATTGTTTTATAAATATAGTATTCAGGTATTTCAGTTTTATACTCCGTATAATTTACCGGAATTGAATATTGAAAATCACAAACAGGAAATTTTACCAGATTTTCAGATTTATGCTGATAACTAAATTCTATAACTGAACCTACTTTTACATTTGGCATAGATAACTTTGCCATTTTCCAGTCATCATTAATTTTAGTTTTAAAAACTCCTTCACTCTTTAATTTGGTTTTGACAATTTCACCATTTTCTAAGTTATAGGTAACCGCATCAGAAAAATTCAACATCTCGTCATCTAACTTATCATATCCTATATAATAAGGCACTTCAAAATTAGCCCAATCCAAACCTTCTTTTTTATAAATTTTTATCCTATAAGTGAATTCATGATTCATAATAAAACCTTTCTTTATCTCATAGGTAAAAAATGTTCTTCCTTTCTTATACAAAATAGCTGCGGCAGCAGAAGAATCTTTAGGATGAACTTTTTCCTGAAGCTCAGCTATTGAAACTTTACCTATATTAAAATTCTGAGCCTGAAGTTGTAACGCAAACAGAAGGAAAAAAAACTTTGTAATAATTATTCTTAAATTCATTTCGTGTTAAATTTTACTGATGATAATTTTCTCACTTTCCTTTTCAATCATTTTTTGATAATAAGTTTTTAGATTAACATAATCATCAGATGACACTAATGATGAATTAATTTGATTAGAGATAGAAATTTGAATAGTATTCCCATTTAATATAATTAAATATTTAAAAACACCCAAATCCTCATTCATCTTCAAAGTAGCAGATTGTGGTAAACTTTCCACTTTATACCCTTCAGGAATTTGAATATTTACAGCCCATTTATCTTGAAATGGAAAACCATAATCTACTGGATAGGCTCTATTTTCCTGTTTAAATGGATTTTGCTTTGGTGTTAAAAACAACATCGGATCAATGTAAAACTTCCCTCCTATAATTTCAATTAAATTATTACCTAAAAAGGAATAACTTTCAACAGCAGGCAAGTTCAACTCTTTTTCATTTTGTCGTGAATATTCTGATATCTCGATTTTATTATTATTATTTTCGATTTTTTCTAAATAAGCATCTTCTTTCACTCCTTTAATATTTTCTCTAAAAAGGGATGCTCTATGTTTTGTTTTATGACTTCGTATCTTCCCTATCACTTCTCCTTTTTCGTTAAATGAAAAACTCAGCATTTTTTGGTCAATTGATAATTCTTTAGGCATTAAATCAACAGCAACAGATGTCCCATCTTTTCTAATTAACCTCCCAAACCAATTTAATGTTCTAAAAGGCAATACATTGGGAACAGAAAAAGAATCCGAGCCATCTAACAATACTATTTGATCTTCATTTTCAACAGCTGCAATTACATAATTAAATGCTGTCCTATTTGGAAAAAAAGAAATTCCATTAGAACGGGTACTCAATAAAACCGGATTAGCATTTAAACCCGCATATCGAAGCATTGCGGTAAGCATTAAATTAATTTCGGCTACATTGCCTGTTTTATCTTTATAGGCTTTCCTTACCCCATCATTACAAGAATAACCATAATACTCATTCCATTTTACTGATGTTTTTACAAAATTTAATATTGCGTTTATTTTTTCATCTTCTGTGTTTAAACCTGTAAGAACTGTTTTTAAATCATCTTCAAAATAACCCGTTTTGTTTAATTCAGGACCAAAATCTTCATACTCGTAAATTGTTTTAACTACTGATTCCCAATCTGCAGAATATGATTTTGGCATTGAATTAGGAAACTTAGTCATTGATAATTCCTGTTCTAAACTAGTAGTATAATTTTTTATATTATTTACAAAAACCTCTTCTTTTATAGCGGGCATATTTTCAACTAAGTAAGTTGTTTTAGTTTCTAAATATGGTACACTTTCATTTGTAAAATTTGTCGAAGTTACCCGGCCATTAGTGACACGCTCTTTAGAACTCAAAAGAATACTTTTGTTTAATTTTTCAACAGTAACATTTGGTCTTATAAATCCTTTTACATTTGTATTATATACAAAATATTCAGGAATATAGTTTATAAATTCTGAATGATTTACCGGAATATCAGATTGAAAATACCAATCTCTGGGATTACCAATATTTGGTGAACGCAAGGTATATTCGTATTCTATTACCGAGCCTTCTTTTACATTAGGCATCGTAATTTTTTTCTGCCCCCAGTATTTATTAATCACTTCATCAAATTCTCCATCACTTTTCAATTTTGTTTTTTCAATTTTTCCATCTACCAGATTATACGTTATAGCATCAGAGAAAGAAATATTTTCTTTAAAGTTATTAGGCAAATAATATCTAACACTTTTATTGGCCCAGTTATAGCCTTCTTTTTTATAAATTTTAATTCTGGCTTTAACAACTAATTCTATTGCAAAACCATTCTCTTGATTATAAACTAATTTATTTTCAGCTTTTTCAAAAAGTATAGCTGCAACAGCAGCAGAATCTCTTGGATGTATTTTTTCTTTCAATTCTTCAATTGAAACTTTTCCTAATTTAAAATCTTGTGCTTGAGCATTACAAACAGTTAAAAATAAAAAAACAGTGATAGTTAAAAATTTGGTATTCATTGGTTTTAGATTTTGGTTAGAATAATTTTAGCATTATCATTCCTTGAGATTTGCTCCATAAAAAGACGATAATCATCATATTCTGCACTAGAATATAACCCTTTTTGCACATACAAAGTTCTTTTATAGACAATATGTGTTGCGTCTTTTTTTATAATCTCTGTTTTATACTCACCAAATTTAGAATTCAATTCAAAATCAGAGGGCATAAATTCAACAGCAAAAGCAGAGGGTAACTCGATTTCAATTTCATCAATATCTTTATAACCACGTTGAATTTCAAATGGATTTTTACGATTTCTAATTCTTTTTATCTGAGTGGTCAGCGGATTATAAACATTTACAGGGAAAATCATTTTTGCCCCTGAAACCGAAGCATAATTTGATGCGTTTATAGCTACATCCTCAATAAATGCTATTTTTTCCTTATCATTAAGGAAATTCATTTTAGCCACTTTTAAATTATTGATATTACTCCAATATTCTTTATAATGTGTTTCTTTATCATTAGGCTGACTATTTTCTAAATTAGCCTTATTACTGTATTGAGACCCTTCAGAAGCAATCTTAATATTTCCGATTAAATTTCCCTTATCATCAATACTATAAGTTCCTTTACTATTTTGCAAATTGCCTGTATCGCCATAAATCTTCGTTTGAACAATTTCGCCTCCAGTAGGTTTTATAACCAATACAGCTCTATCGTCTGTAAACTTACCTTGATAGCCAAATGGATCATTCTGACTCGTACATTCTAACCATATGTAATTGTTGTTGTGTGGTATTGCCAAAATCATATGATTTCCTTGTATTGATACAAAATCAGACACAATATCTTTTTTATACGTATCACCATACAAAATAGTATTATATGATGGCACTCCTACAATATCCAAAAGCGCTCTGGTATAATTTGTTAATGCTTTACAATCTCCATAACCTAAACGATCAACATCGCTGGCTAACATGGGTTTCCAACCACCAATTCCAACTTGTATACTTACATATCTTGATTTCTTTTGAACGAAATCATATATTAGCTTTGCTTTTTTTACCGGGTCAGTTTCATTTCCTACCAAAGCTTTAATTTTAGTAACTGTTTCAGGAGATAAATCAGTTGTTCCGGTTAAAATTTCATTATAATACCAAATACCAAAATCTTTCCATGATTTAGCAATTCCTTCTTTTCCTTCAAGGCTGAAATTTTCTAATCCCATCATTAATTTTGGAAAAACAAGAGATGAATTGCAATAAGGTTCTCTCTTTTGAGCCAAAATCGAACTCGCTTTATAGCTTAGCTGAGTAGCGGAATCATTGATTTTCTTGATGTTGAATTCATTGAAATTACACTCTTTTTTCTTAAAACCGAGATTATCAGGAAACGACACATTCAAAACACTTTCCTGAACACTCACAAAAAAATCGTTAACTGGATACCAGCTAGGAATAAATGCAGTATTTGAGGTCTCAATTTCACTATCATAGATTATCGTAAAAGGATACTGTGTAGGAGTATAATCGAGATAAACATAACGCGAATCAGAAAATAGCGTACTACCACTAATAGCACTTTGATCTCTAAAATCCTTTCGCTTTATTCTTTTTATTTCATTTCCAAAAATATCATATACAACTGCCTCTATTGACTTAACTGACGTTTTTTTATCGTAATGTTCAACAGCATCAATCGCGGACAATCCATCTTCATTAAAAACCGTAACTACTCTTTTATTTTTGATATTCATACTTCTTTGTGAAGATATAACGATATCAACTTGATTTAAACGAACAACAGCATTTGCATTTTCCTTTAAACTATCCGCAACAAATAAAAGAGGATATTGATTTTTTTGGGCATGCACCAAACAAGAAAAAATAGCCATAAAGACTATCAAAATATTTTTTATCTTCATAAATTATAAGTAATTAAAAACCATAGAAGGACACATAAAAACGTATCCTTTAATTAGGATTAAGTTTAAATTTTGGTTTTTTAATTTTCGTGGTAATCAAAAATAAATGAAATCTTAACAAAAACAAATTAATTATTGATTTTAATAGGAAATAAATTAACTACAAATATTTGATTTTGTTATTTGGAGAGTTTATTGGTTTTTCTAAGAATCAATTCATTGATTGTGTTAAATAATTCATCCGAATCGAAGGGTTTCGATAAATACTTATCTATTCCAACTGCTTTACAGGTATCTGTAACCGACTCTGTAACTACAGCTGAAAGTGCAAGAATGGGAATATTTTTCTTAGTATGATTTTTTAAACTACGAATTTCAGAAGCGGCTTCATAACCATTCATAACGGGCATCATTAAATCCATCAAAACTAAATCAAAATCTTCTTGCAGGAGAATATCAACTGCTAATCTTCCATTAGCTACTGCTATACAATCAATATTATATTTCGACAATACTTTCTGTACTAAAATTTGATTAATGCGATTATCTTCTGCTAACAATATTCTGATTCTTCGATTAGTATCAGCAGAAAAAACATCCGGCTTTTGTCTTTCAGTTAATGTTTTAGAAACCGATAAATAATGATCATTTTTAGCAAAAGGCAGTGTTACTATAAATTTAGTCCCAACACCAACCTTACTTTTTACCAGAATCTCACCATCCATCAAATTAACAATTTTCTTGATAATAGTTAAGCCTAAACCTGCTCCTCCATGCTCTCTAGCCTCATTATTACAAACTTGTACAAAAGGATCAAATATCCCTTTTAATTTGTCTTCAGGTATTCCAACACCAGAATCTTTTACAATAATCTTTACAAAATAAGATTCATCTTCTTCATCTTGACATTTTATTTTTAATCTAATCTTACCTTTAACCGGAGTAAATTTTATCGCATTACTAATTAAATTAAATAAAATTTGTGAGATTCTTACCGAATCACCATTCAAAATAGCCGGCAATTCTTTATCTATAGCAATTTTAAAATCAATTTGTTTTTCAGTAATTTTCACCAAAAAAGCATCATAAACCAATCGACTTAATTGACTTAAATTAAAAGGCTTATCTGAAAGTATCAGCTGACCCGATTCAATTTTTGCTAAATCTAAAATATCATTAATGATGACCAGCAAAATATCTCCAGACATCTTGATATATTCTAATTGCTTCTTTTTATCATTCTCTAATGAAGAACTTTTCAACAACAAATCGGTAAAACCAATAATAGCATTAAGAGGAGTACGAATTTCATGACTCATATTAGCCAGAAATTGTTCCTTTGTTATGTTTAATTTTTCCGAACGCTCTTTTTCTTCAACCAATTTACCATTTATCGTTTCTAATAATTTCTTAGAAACCATAGCCGATTTCAATTCTTCCACATAGGTATTAAAGCCCATACAAAAGACATCCAACTCATCATGAGCATCCGAGATAGGCAAATAATTAAAAAAGTCGCCAGCAAAACAATTGGATATTTGTTCTACAATAACTGCTGTTCTTTTCTTTTTGGATTCAATTTTTTCGGCTAAGAACAATAACTCCTCATAAACATCATCTAAACTATCTCCATGAGTAAGTTGCTCCTGAAACTCATCTTCGTTTATGGAGCGCACTAAGGCTAATATTTTTTCCAGTTTAGACATCCAAATATTTTACACTCAATTTAACACAGTTATTACCACTTTTATATCCGAGAAAAAAAGTAAAATAAATATTACTAATTAGACTAGAAAGATAAGAAATATCTTTTAAAAAAATAAATACTTTGTATAATTTAAATTGCAATAAATTTTAATTTTTATTACTACACTCTTTTAGTTCTAAAAGCCATTCTAAGGCTTTTACTTTATCTTTGAAAACTAAACAAGGTTTTAATGGCTTGTTCAATTTGATATATGTACTAAAAATAAATTTTGTAATATGAGAACTCACTATAACAGCTATCGCATTCAAATAATTTTGTCCATTTATATCTGCATAATCACGAGCTTCTTTAGTTACATTTTTCAAATTTCCTATATCATACATCCAATATTGATTTAACCCATTTGAAATTTCTTCCCTAAGCCCAATTAATAGTTTCATCTTTTCAATATCTATCTCGATACTCTTTTGAAACTTTGAAAACAAAATACCATTTTCAATCCACATTTCTACATATTCATTTTTAATTAAATTCTCTTTCATAATTTTCTAATTAAAAATTTATACCCCAAAAAACTATTTTATTTTCTTTCTACAAATACATTGACAATTATTTATCACATATTATAAAACTAATTTAAACTCATTATAACTAAACATATTGTCCAGGACTAAGGCTTTTCATTTTTTCTTTTCAATTCTTCTAACCAATAAACAGCTTCTTCCTTTTTTTTAAATCCTCTCAGAGGAACTTTTGGCTTCTTCAATTTTATAAAAGCATTGATGATAAATTTAGAAATATGAGAATCTAAAACAGCCGCACAAGCATACAAATCATCTTGTCCAAACTTATCAGCATAATCACGAGCAGCTTTATCATAAGGTTTAATCCCTTTAAAATCATAGCACCAATATTGCTTTTCTCCTTTAGAAATCGCTGTACGCAAATCAATTAATGCTTTTATATTTTCAAGAGTTCCATCTGTTTCCTTTTTAAATTCCGAAAACAAAATACCATCTTCTATCCAAAACTTCATAAAATCATTTTCAATTGAGCGCATTTATCTATAATTTTTCATTATTTGACTTCATTTCCAATAACCAATTTACAGCATCTTCTCTTTTTGTAAAACCTTTTAGAGGTACTACAGGTTTTTTCAACAATGTAAATGTATTGACAATAAATTTAGTAATATGTGAATTCAATAATACCGCACAAGCATGTAAATAATCTTGTCCGTACTCATCAGCATAATCACGAGCCACTTTATCAAAGGTCTTAATCCCCCCAAAATCATAACACCAATATTGCTTTTCCCCAGCTGACGCCTCGTGACGTAAAGCTATTATTGCTTTTATATTTTCCAGAGTACCAACAGTAGGCTTCTTAAATTCTGAATAGAGAATACCGTCTTCTATCCAAAATTTCATAAAATCATTTTCTGCTTCTTTCATAACCATTTTATACTTTCTCTTATTAAAATTAGAACAGAACTATAAATTTAAATATATATTTTTAGGAATATTAAAACAAAATTTCTCTTAAAAAAAAACAATCTTTCAAGAAATACTTTTTATAAAAAATCAATCACTCAGCGAAGATAATAAATCTAAGTTATACATATCATCCACTTTAATATACCCTAAAAAAGGAACTGTTTTTGCCCCATATTTTTGTTTCTCATAATCAGATGTCAAACCTAAATAAATTTTATTTTTATCAAGATCATTTCCTCTCTTCACCATCTGATACATGATTTGTTTATATAAATAATGTGATTCATTATAATCATAATTCAAGCCTAAAATAAGAGGACAAATATGTTTTTTCCCTATAAAAGTCCAAACACAAGCAATTAATTCATCCGAATCACTAAGACGAAATTCCATGAACTCCCAATCAGAGTATTTAGATAAAATTTTTGCAATTTTACTTGGATAAGCAAAAAAATTAAACGCATGATTAGCTTTCTTCACATTTAAAAAAAGCTGATAATGCTTTTCAGCATCCTGTTCTGTTAATCCCGTTTTAATGGTAACCTTAAATTGATCTTCATATCTAAAAACATATCGTTTAATGCTTCTAATACTATTTTTAGACCCTAACAAAACTAACAATTCTTCCTTTGTATTCCATTTCGGATGGCAAACAATATTAGTATTAGGTAATTTTATTTTCACATACCCTTCATCTTCTAATACCTGATTCAAAAAATTTCCTTCTTCAAAATCTCTAAAAATTACTGTTGTAGCATTAATTTCCTTTTTCACTTTGGAAACAAACTCAAACAAATCATTTACTGATTTTTTCCACTCAGAATGTTCAACATCTAAATAAATAAAATCACCCTCGGAAAACAACGACCCCATAGCTAAAGTCTTTGAACATAAATAAAATGGTTCGTTCTTACGTAACTCTTCTATTTCTAGAGATACCTTTTCAGGTGAGACCATATCATCCTTATAAATTGCTCCTGTAAAAAATGTTGCTAAAACTATTTTACCATTTTCATCTTTAACTATTATATAATGAAAACTCCAGTTTTCTTCAGGTTTTTTATTATTAGAAAAAATTTCTTCCATACACTGCATACCGGTATAGCTTATATTTCTCCTGTCTCTAAACGAATTCCAATCCTCTGCATCAATATCGTGGATTGTTGAGTACTCATTTACAACTAAATTTGATTTTTTAATTTGCTCAACTTGTTCCGCATTTTTAACTTGCGGCAAATAAAACCCAAATTCTTTATAAACCCTTTCAACACTATCACCTTCTTCCTTTATAGCTTTTGGTAAATGATACGCCATTACATCTGCAAACAAATCAATGTCAGCTTTTGTATTATGCCTGGTTAAAGTGAATCGTAAACCCGATTTATCATTAGCCACAACTGGAAAGGTTGCAGTATTGACATAAATTCCTTCCTGTAAAACACGATGAACAAAATTACGGGTGACTTTATTCAGCCCGGAACCAATAAAATAAATAGGTGAATTGGGCGAAGAAATATTCGTTAGATTTTTCTCTTCTAATTTCAAATTCATATAATCCATTAAATCTCTTAATTCAGACTGATACTTATAAATATCATTTGACAAATGAATTTTCGCTGAAGCAATTGCCGCTCCAACATTTGCAGGAGATAATGGATGAGAATAACTTAATGGTCCTCCAAAAATATCTGTTTTTCGATACATTTCAGGATCAGCAAAAATAGCAGTTCCACCAACACAACCAAATCCTTTAGCCAATGTGGATATGATAACAATACGTTCACTGACCCCTAATCGGTCATAAATATAACCTGCTCCATTTTTTCCGTCCCATCCCATTCCATGAGCATCATCAAAATACAAATGCAGTTTAGGATATTTATCCAACAGATTTTTCAATATAACTGTATCCGGCAAATCACCATGCATCGAATAAACTCCGTCAGCCATATACCAAATACGTTTGTACTTATTATAATTTTCACGAATCAGTTCCTCTAACATTTCGTAGTCAGAGTGTCTTACCATTTTTACTTCTGTCCCCTGTAATTTTGCATTCTTACATGGAAACTGAACGCTAAAATGCACCTGCTGATCAAGTATAATCAAATCATCATATTTGATAATGGTAGCAATAACAGAAATATGGGCATTAGAGGTTGATGTATAGCAAATTACTTTATTCCCATCAAATATTTGAGACATCAATTCTTCCAACTCCTGAATATATGTTGGACGGATATATGCCCTGGACATGGATAATTGTGTACCAAATTTCTTCGTCAAAGCAATTGAATTAGCAATTAAATCCGGATGCATTTCTAATCCCAAATAGCCACAGGTTCCAAAATTGATTAATTCTCTTCCGTTAATTATAAATTTCTCTCCATTAAAACTTTGCTCTTCCGAATTAATATGCATAATTCCTTTTTCTTTTGCAGAAGACCATACATTGTCAACAATATCTAAGTAATTACTGTGGTTTATTTTTGCCAAAATCTCTAATTTTAATAATACATAATTTCATATAAACATTTTTAGCACTAAGAAAATGACATTGCTAAAAGCTAATACAAAACTATTCTGGGGCAAAAACAGTATTTGAATTGAAGCATTCTTTTTTTGGGAATACCATAAAAATAAAAAAAACAGCATTCAAGCTGTTTAAATTCTAAAAAAATTACTCTCTATTTTTACTATCGATCCATATAGTAACCGGACCATCGTTAATTAAGCCTACTTTCATATCGGCACCAAACTGACCTGTTTGTATTTTTTTACCAATTTCGATTGCTAACTTTTTAACAAAACTTTCATAAAGCGGAATAGCTATTTCTGGTTTGGATGCTTTTATATAAGACGGACGATTTCCTTTTTTGGTCGCGGCATGAAGAGTAAACTGACTCACTACAATTATTTCTCCATCAATTTCCTGAACTGACAAATTCATCACTCCGTTTTCATCTCCAAAAATTCTAAGCTTAGCTATTTTAACTACTAACCAATCAATATCTTCTTGTGAATCGGCATCTTCAATACCTACTAAAACTAATAAACCTTTATTTATCGAAGCAACTTTTATATTTTCTATTGTAACTGATGCTTCTGAAACTCTTTGAACAACAACTCTCATTAACCTCTTGATTTATCGCTATTCTTTCTATCTTCATCATAAATATCGGTACGATAATTTTCGTCATCACCTTCTAATAATTTCAGATAACTATTGTAGCGTGACCAGGAAATCTCTTCGTTTTCTAAAGCTTCTTTAACAGCACATTTAGGCTCTTCTTTATGCAGGCAGTTATTAAATTTGCACTTATCTTTTAACTTAAAGAACTCCGGAAAATAATCACTGATTTCTTCTTTTTCCATATCCACTACACCAAAACCTCTAATACCTGGGGTATCAATAATTTTAGCTCCAAAAGAAAGATCAAACATTTCAGCAAAAGTAGTAGTATGTTGTCCTTGCAAATGAGAATCAGAAATTTGTTTGGTTTTTAAATTTAAAGTCGGCTCAATAGCATTCACCAAAGTTGATTTTCCAACCCCCGAATGTCCTGAGAACATACTCACCCTGTCCTTCATTAATTCGATGAGTTTGTCTAATCCTTTGCGTTCCTGAGCAGAAACACGTAAACATTTATATCCTATTTTTTCGTAAGTATATTGTAAAAACAATTGTTCGTCAAGGGCTGCTTCGTCAAACGTATCTATTTTATTAAAAACTAAAATCGCCTCAATACCATAAGCCTCAGCGGTAACCAAAAAACGATCGATAAAACTGGTTGTTGTAGGCGGATTATTAATGGTAACCAACAAGAACACAATATCAATATTAGAAGCAATAATATGCGTTTGCTTAGAAAGATTCACTGACTTTCTTACAATGTAATTCTTTCTATCCTGAATGGTATTAATTACACCTGTTATTTGATTATTAGATTCTTCTAATTCATATTCAACATAGTCGCCCACAGCAATAGGATTAGTACTTTTAATACCTTTCATCCTAAACTTCCCTTTTATTCTACAGTCCACAAAATCTCCGTCTTCGGACTTTACTGTGTACCAGCTCCCTGTTGATTTATAAACGATTCCTATCATGAGGCAAAGATAAAATTTTGTTTCTTCAATAAAGTTGTATACCCAAAGTTTTTACAAATCTGTAAGAAATAAAAAATCCCTTTAACTTTCATGAAGTCAAAGGGATTTCATTTTATTTAAAAATCAATTATCCGTTGATAATTTTTTCTTGGTGCTCAATACTTTCCTGGTGAATAGATTTGAATAATTTAGTGATAAATTCAGCAGACAATCCTTTTTTAGCTCCTTCTGCAACCATTTTCTCCTGAATTTCAGTCCAACGATTACTTTGCAATACAGCTACATTGTTATCTTTTTTCACCTGACCAATTTCATCAGCAACTTTCATTCTTTTTCCTAAAAGATCTAACAAGTTAGCATCTAAAACGTCGATATTAGCTCTCAACTTAGTCATTTTGTTATCAAACTCGCTATCCCCACTTTGTTTTCTAATTTTCAAATCTTTGAAAATTTGTTTCAAAGCAGCCGGAGTAACTTGTTGAGCAGCATCAGACCACGCATTATCCGGATCATTATGTGTTTCGATAATCATACCATCATAGTTCAAATCCAAAGCCTCTTGAGTAACTTCAAGAATCATGTTACGATTTCCTGTAATGTGAGATGGATCGATGATTAATGGTAAATCAGGGAATTTATTTTGTAATTCGATAGCAATTTGCCACTCAGGAATATTTCTGTATTTTGTTTTCTCATAAGTAGAGAATCCTCTGTGAATAACTCCTAAGTTTTTAATTCCTGCCATATATAAACGCTCAACACCACCTAACCATAAAGCCATATCCGGGTTAACAGGGTTTTTAACTAAAACAATTTTATCAGTTCCTGCCAAAGTATCAGCAATTTCCTGAACAGCAAATGGATTTGCAGTAGTACGAGCTCCAACCCATAAAACATCAATATCATATTCTAAAGCTAATTTACAGTGAGCAGCTGTAGCAACCTCAGTTCCCATCAACAATCCTGTTTC
>JALRGZ010000138.1 GCA_023253295.1 Flavobacterium sp. | reverse complement strand
CAGAAGCAAGCTTCACTAATGATTTAGGAGCTGACTCATTAGACACTGTTGAGCTTATTATGGAATTCGAAAAAGAATTTGACATTCAAATTCCAGACGATCAAGCTGAAAACATTGCTACTGTTGGTCAAGCTATCTCTTACATCGAAGAAGCTAAAAAATAATACACTTACACCCGATATCAGGTTCTGTAATCGGGTGTTATTATTTTTTCAAAATTAAAAGTACGATTGATTTTCAATCCATTATACATAATACAGCACCCATGGCTCTTAGGTAATCAAACACACAAGAAAGCGTGGGTTTTGTTTGTTTAAAGATAACAAAACACATAATATATGGTATTAAGACGAGTTGTTGTAACAGGTTTAGGTGCACTTACTCCTATTGGAAACAATATAGAGGAGTATTGGAATGGTCTAATTAACGGAGTTAGCGGGGCTGCACCTATAACTTATTTTGATGCTTCAAAATTTAGAACACAATTTGCTTGCGAACTTAAAAACTTCAATGTTGAAGAATTTATCGACAGAAAAGAAGCTAGAAAAATGGACCGTTATGCACAATATGCTATGGTCTCTTCTGAAGAAGCAATGAAAGATGCAAATTTTGATTTAGACAAAATTGACAAAGATCGTGCAGGAGTAATTTGGGGTTCAGGAATTGGAGGTTTAGAAACCTTCCAAATTGAAGTCCTAAACTTTGCTGCTGGCGACGGAACACCTCGATTCAATCCATTTTTTATCCCAAAAATGATTGGAGATATTGCCTGCGGACATATTTCTATCAAATACGGTTTTAGAGGCCCTAACTTTGGAACTGTATCTGCTTGTGCTTCTTCTACGAATGCCATCATTGACGCATTCAATTATATTAGATTAGGCCATGCTGACGTTATGGTAACTGGTGGTTCTGAAGCCGCTGTAACTATTGCAGGTATGGGAGGTTTTAATGCATTACACGCATTATCTACAAGAAATGATGACCCAAAAACAGCTTCCAGACCAATGGACAAAGACAGAGATGGATTTGTACTTGGCGAAGGCGCTGGAGCTATCATTCTTGAAGAATACGAACACGCAGTAGCGCGTGGCGCTAAAATTTACTGTGAAATTGGCGGTGGAGGTATGTCTGCTGACGCACACCATATAACTGCTCCACATCCAGAAGGTTTAGGTGCAAAAAATGTAATGCTAAACTGTTTAAGAGATGCTGGTTTAAAACCAACAGACGTTGACGGAGTTAACATGCACGGTACTTCAACACCTCTTGGAGATATCGCTGAAAGTAAAGCAATCGAACAAGTTTTTGGTGAGCACGCTTACACAATGAACCTAAACTCAACTAAATCTATGACAGGTCACTTATTAGGTGCTGCCGGAGCAATTGAGACTATTGCTGCTATTCTTTCAATTAAACACGGAATAGTTCCTCCTACCATTAATCATTTTACTGATGATGAAAACATTGACCCTAAGTTAAACTTCACTTTCAACGTTGCTCAAAAAAGAGAGATGAATGTTGTTATGAGTAATACTTTCGGTTTTGGAGGTCATAATGCTTGTGTATTAGTAAAAAGATTAGGATTCTAATTTTATACTATGAGTATATTCAAAAAAATATTTACAAAATCCCGTCGTTCTCAAGAAGACGGGATTTTTTTTGAAACTATTCAGAAAATCCTAGGTTTCCCTCCAGAGGAATTAAATCATTACCACAAAGCCTTTACACATCGCTCATCTGGTAAAACAGATTCAAAAGGAAATCCTATAAGTTATGAACGATTAGAATTTCTAGGAGACGCCATGTTGAGTTCAGTAATTGCGGCACACTTATTCAACGAAGTCCCACACGGTGACGAAGGCTACTTAACAAAAATGCGTTCAAAAATTGTAAGTAGGGAACACCTTAACGAACTAGGGAAAGATTTAGATCTAATTCGATTTGTAGACAGCAAAGTTCCTGTTCAACATTTTGGTGAAAATATACACGGAAATATCTTCGAATCTCTTATAGGTGCTATTTATCTGGACAAAGGCTATCCTTTTTGCGAAAAATTTATTCAGAAAAAAGTAATTACCCCTTACGTTGATATACCTAGACTCGAAGGCAAAGTTATCAGTTACAAAAGCTTAATTATCGAATGGTGTCAAAAAGAGAAAAGACAATTTCATTATGACATCTTCGAAGACAATGCAATAGACGGACAACGTTTATTTGGAGTAAAATTAAGTATTGATGAAAAAGTTGTAGCAAAAGCCAGAGCAACTTCTAAAAAGAAAGCTGAAGAAAAAGCTTCACAACGCGCTTATTTTGCATTTCAGGAAAAAATGAACAAAAAATAAGATTCAATTTCTTAAAGCTACAACGTTTTCGTTTTAAATTTAACGAATTCATTATATTTTCAACACTTAAACTTCGGCAGAAATAGTATATTTACATCTTTATTTTTAATGAAGATGGCAGTTCATAAATTAAGTCTTGATGAGTTTGATGAAATTGATTATAATCTTATCGCAATCCACACATCTTTAGAAGATTACAGATTAGCATATTTTATCAATCAAAAATTTCCAATAAATCTAGCTAAAAGTAAAGATGAAGTTCATATCAACGTTAAAGAGGGTGAAACAAAATTTTCAAGATTTTACTTTTATGACGAAGAAAATACGGTTGCCTGGAACTTAGTTCAAAATGTCAATGAGGTAATTCAGGAAAGCAACAAGCTTACTCAAGATTTATTTTCAGAAACTAACGAAGACATTACAACAAAAGTATACCTTTTGCCTGAATTTAAAAAAGCCGACTATTTTTTAAAAATAGACAACACCGATGACAGCATTGATGTAAATAAAATTAAAACAATATTAAATACTATAGAAAACATAACAACAGTTTATACTGTTGAAACAAAACAAATAAAATCTAAAAACAATCTAATTTTTTAATGCAAATGATTACTACAAACAAGAAAACTAAAATTGTGGCTACCCTTGGGCCTGCTTGCAGCACAAGAGAAACCATAAAAGATATGGTTGAAGCAGGTGTAAATGTATTTAGAATTAACTTTTCTCATGCTGATTATAATGACGTAAAAAACAGAATTGAAATCATTAGAAGTCTTAATGAAGAATTTGGTTACACTACAGCCATATTAGCAGACTTACAAGGTCCAAAACTTCGTGTTGGAGTAATGAACGATGGTGTTGTTGTTAACGATGGCGATTTAATCACATTTACAACAGCCGAAGACATTTTAGGTACTGCAGAAAGAGTTTTCATGAAATACCAAAACTTTCCAAACGATGTTAATCCAGGCGAAAGAATCTTATTAGATGACGGAAAATTAATTTTTGAAATCGTTTCTACAGATAAAAAAACAGAAGTTGTTGCTAAAGTAATTCAAGGTGGTGAATTAAAATCTAAAAAAGGGGTAAACCTCCCAAATACTAAAATCTCTCTTCCTGCTTTAACAGAAAAAGACATTGCTGATGCTATCTTTGCTATCGAGCAAAAAGTTGACTGGATTGCACTTTCTTTCGTAAAAACGCCACGTGACTTACAAGACTTACAAGACTTAATCGCGGAACATTCAGAATACAAAATTCCAATTGTTGCTAAAATCGAAATGCCAGAAGCATTAGAAAACATGGATAAAATTGTAGCATATTGTGATGCCTTAATGGTTGCTCGTGGTGACCTAGGTGTTGAATTACCTGCTCACGAAGTGCCATTGGTACAAAAAGACTTAATCCGTAGAGCTAAAACAGCTAGGATCCCAGTTATCGTTGCTACGCAAATGATGGAAACCATGATTACTAGTTTAACCCCAACAAGAGCTGAAGTTAACGACGTTGCCAACTCTGTAATGGATGGCGCTGATGCGGTTATGCTTTCGGGAGAAACAGCTACAGGAAACTACCCAGTACAAGTAATTCAAAAAATGACTCAAATTTGTGAGGCAGTTGAGAACTCTCCGCTAATTCAGGTTCCACAAAACACACCACAAATCAAAACAAAACGTTTTATAACTAAAACTGTTTGTCGTCACGCAGCAGTTATGGCTAACTCTATTGAAGCAAAAGCTATTTCTACAATGACAAACAGTGGTTATACTGCTTTCCAATTATCTGCATGGAGACCTAACACATCAGAAATCTTAGTATTTACTCCAAACAGAAGAATCCTTACTCAATTGAATTTATTGTGGGGGGTTCGTTCTTACTACTATGATAAAGATGACAGTACAGATGACACTCCAATTGAAATTAAAGGCAGCGTGCGCAGGCTCAAAGATTGGGCTG
>JALRGZ010000096.1 GCA_023253295.1 Flavobacterium sp. | reverse complement strand
ACACGCTATCCAGGATATGAGGTGTTGATTCGCGTCGTGGCGTCGTCGAACACTGCAACGCGTGCACAGGTATTACTGAAAAATGTTGTTGCTGCTTTTCCTGCATTATCTGTTTTCATGAAGTTTTCTCCATTTAGAAATCCTTTGTACCCAAAAGGTTTTAATTCCTGAATTGCTTCAATCGAACTGATGCCACTTTCGGATACTTTTACAAAGTCATTCGGAATTAAATCGGCTAATTGCTTGCTGAAATCCAAACTTACTTCGAAAGTTTTTAAATTTCTATTGTTTACTCCAATCATATCCAATGTAGGCATGATGGATTTTTCTAATTCTTCCTGATTATGAACCTCTAATAGCACTTCTAATCCTAAGCTTTTGGCAAATTCTGATAAGGATTTGATTTCTTCACGCGTTAACACAGCAGCGATTAGCAAAATCAAATCGGCTCCATGTGCTTTAGCTTCTAAGATTTGGTATTCGTCAACGATGAATTCTTTTCTTAAAAGTGGAATATTTACCGAAGCTCTTGCCAATAATAAATCGTCCAGCGAACCTCCGAAATATTTTCCATCCGTTAATACCGAAATTCCGCAAGCTCCTGCATTTTCATAACCTTTTACTACCTCTTCTACAGAAAAACCATGATTGATAACCGCTTTTGAAGGAGAACGACGTTTGTGCTCGGCAATGATTCCCGAATTACTGTTTCTTAAATTGTTGCTTAAAGAAATGATTTCTTTTTCAAAGAAAACCGATGCTTCCAATTGGGAAACCGGAATGATTGATTTCTTAAGTTCCACTTCTCTTTTTTTGTCAACGATGATTCTATCTAGTATGTTCATTTATTTAATTTAAAGATTGAAAAATTTAAAGATTTAAAGATTTAAAGATTAAAAGATGTGTTCCGATTACTCTTTAATTTTTGTGTTTAAATATTTTATAAAGTTGGATAAGTTTTGAGAAATCTCAATACTTAAATCGTAACTTTTTGTAATTTCTAATTGTGATAATAAATCTAATTCTCTAGCTAAAATTAACATGCTTCTAACTTCGGCACAGCTTCCTTTAGCAATTTTTAAATAGCGAATTAACTGTTTGTTATTGTTGTATTCTGATCCTTCAGCAATATTATTTGTAATTGAAATGACTGCTCTTTTGATTTGTTCTTTAAAACTGAATTCTTTTTCAAAAGTCTTATTATCTAATAATTTAAAAATCAATTTGGCTAATTGAATTCCCTTTTGATAAACTTCAAATTCTTCAAATGATTTTGTCATAATCTTTCAATTTTTAAATCATTAAATCTTTCAATACTTTCTACTTGCTTAATTCTTGTACTTTTTTCAATGCTGCCAATCCTTTTCCGGAGAATAAGCTTTCTTTTGCCTGTTCAAATCCTTCTAAAACAGTACATCCTGTAACCGTAGCAATAGCTAAAGCTGCATTGGCACAAACCACATTATTTTGTGCTTCAGTTCCTTTTCCGGAAATGATATTCATAAACATTTGAGCAGATTCTTCTACTGTTTTTCCTCCTTCGATATCATTTTGTTTAATTAGTTTGACACCAAAATCTTCAGGAAGAATCATTCCTTCTGTACTATGCGTAATTACCTTGGTAGCTCCCGTTAGTGAAACTTCATCATAACCATCTAAGGCATGCACAATAGTAAAATTACTATCGGTATTTTGATAAAGGTAAGCGTACATTCTGGCTAATTCCAGGTTAAAAACTCCCAGTAACTGGTTTTTAGGGAATGACGGATTAATCATTGGTCCCAAAATATTGAAAATAGTTCTTACTCCCAGTTCTTTTCGGATTGGACCTACGTTTTTCATTGCGGGGTGGAATAGGGGAGCGTGCAGAATACAAATTCCCGCCTGATCCAAACATCTTTTTAAAAAATCCTGATCGTTACTGAATTTAACTCCTAAACTTTCCATTACGTTACTGGATCCAGTGATAGAAGAAACGCCGTAATTTCCGTGTTTAGTTACTTTTACTCCTGCACCGGCTGTTAAAAAAGAGGCTAGTGTTGAGATGTTGAAAGTATCTTTTCCATCTCCTCCGGTTCCTACTAAGTCAATAGTGTTATAATCAGAGAAATCAATGCGAACACACAATTCCTGCAATGCTTCTCTAAAACCGGAAAGTTCTTCAATACTGATGCTACGCATCATGTAAACGGTCAGGAAAGCTGCAATCTGACTTGGGTTGTAGTCTCCGTTAGAAATATTAACCAATACGTTTTTCGCTTCTTCTCGGGAAAGCAATTCGTTATTGATTAATCTGTTTAATATGTTTTTCATTTTTTTTAATTTGCTAAGAATCTAAGTCTCTGTTAACTGAATACTGTAGGTTGAACACTGTTTATTAGCTATTCACCCAGTTTTCCAGCATTTTTTTGCCATTAGGTGTCAACACACTTTCAGGATGAAATTGTACCCCTCTAACATCGTATGTTTTATGACGCAAGGACATCACCTGACCATTTTCGTCAAAAGAAGTCGCTTCTAAACTGTCAGGCAAAGTAGCATCAACTACCCATGAATGGTATCTTCCTACTTCGAATTCTTTTTCTAAACCTTGAAAGGTAATTTCATCATCAACAACCGTTTTTACTAAGGTTGCCACTCCGTGATATACTTTGTCTAAGTTGGAAAGCGTTCCACCGTAAACTTCTCCAATAGCTTGTTGTCCTAAACAAACACCGAAGATGCTTTTAGTAGGGCCGTATTTTTCAATAACCGGTTTTAGTAAACCTGCTTCGTCAGGGATTCCAGGTCCCGGAGATAGAAGGATTTTGTCGAATTTTTCTACTTCATCCAATTCAAATTCGTCATTTCTATAAACAGTAACCTCACAATTTAAATCTTCCAGATAATGTACCAGATTGTAAGTGAAACTATCGTAATTATCTATAACTAATATTTTTTTCATTTTATTTTTTGGTTTAAAGTTTCAGGTTCAGAGTATAAAAAACTGAACACTAAAAACTGAACACTGAATACTTTTATATTGTTTCAGCTAAATCTAAAGCTGTATTTAATGCTCTTAATTTGTTATATACTTCCTGCATTTCACTTTCTTCATCCGAACTGGCAACAATTCCGGCACCCGCTTGTGAATGCAATTGATGGTTTTTGCTCAAGAAAGTACGGATCATAATAGCATGGTTAAAGTTGCCTTCAAAATCCATAAAACCAATTGCTCCACCATAGAAATTACGATTGGTTTTTTCGTAATCTTCGATTAATTGCATCGCTCTGTGTTTGGGTGCACCGCTTAAGGTTCCGGCAGGGAAAGTATCGGCAACAACCTGCATTGTTGTAGCATCATCGTGTAAATGCCCTGTTACTTTAGAAACAAGGTGAATTACGTGAGAGAAGAATTGCACTTCTCTGTAGCGCTCCACATTCACGTTGTGTCCGTGACGGCTTAAATCATTTCGAGCCAAATCTACCAACATTACGTGCTCGCTGTTTTCTTTTTTATCTTCCGATAATTGTTTGGCTAAAACTGCATCTTTTTCGTCATCACCAGTTCTTTTGAACGTACCAGCAATGGGGTGAATTTCGGCTTTTCTATTTTTTACGATAATTTGAGCTTCAGGTGAAGAACCAAAAATTTTGAAATCGCCATAGTCAAAAAAGAATAGGTAAGGCGAAGGGTTGATGCTTCTTAAAGCTCTGTAAACGTTGAATTCGTCTCCTTTGAAACCTTGGGTAAATCGTCTGGAAAGGACTAATTGGAAAACATCACCACGGAAACAATGTTTTTTAGCTAAAGCTACATTGTGTTTGAATTCTTCGTCCGTTAAATTAGAGAAACCTTCTCCTTCTTTAGTAAATTTATAGGAAGGAATGTTTCTGGACTGCATCAATTGTTCGATTTCGGCGATGTTGTTGCAATCGTCAACGCTGTGGCAGAAAATATAAGCTTCATTTTTAAAATGGTTGATAGCTATGATGTTTTGGTATACTGCATAATACACATCCGGAATGGTATTACTGTTTTCTTTTTTAGCGATGCTAATTTTTTCAAAATAGCGAACCGCATCATAGGAAATGTATCCAAACAAACCGTTATTGATGAATTTGAAATTACTTTTGTCCGATTTGAATTTTCCGGAGAACTGCTGAATTACTTCGGGAATATCTGTTTGCGCATCGATAGCAATAGTTTCAGTAGTACCATCAGGAAATTGTTTGAAAATAGTTTCGTTCTCAATTTTAATAGATGCTATTGGATTACAGCAGATATAAGAGAAACTGTTGTCGTTTCCATGATAATCGCTACTTTCCAGCAAAAGACTATTTGGGAATTTATCTCTTATTTTGAAATACACACTAACTGGCGTAATAGTGTCAGCTAGTATTTGCTTGAATTTTGTATTTAGTTTAAATTGTTTCAATTGTAATAAATTTAAATTTTATAAGCATTTGTTTTTTGTTTGTTTGGCATAAAAAAAAGGCCTGTCGTGATGACAAGCCTTTTATATTTTTGAGAATAATACCATAGGAGCTTAGTTCACGACTATTGACGTAAATTGTTCCACCACCAAGTATTATTTGCAATTGTTTTCATATCGCAAATATAGCAATGTAATTTGAATTTGCAAATATTAAAAAATAAAAAAATCAATTTAAATTGTGATTTTCTTTTAATGACTTTGTTAAGATTGATGCATTAATTGTTGTTAACAAGGTTATTGTTTAATCGAATTCTAAAATCAGGTTTGCTTTTAGAATTGGTATCGATAAATAATTCATTATTGCTTAGTTTTTTGAATTCAACTATGGAATTGTTTAAAAACCAGTTGGTTAATTCGTTGTTAAAAGTGCTTTGTTCGCTTTCGAAACTTCCTTTGCAATTATTAATTAAAACATTAGAAAATGTAATCTTGGATAGATTTTCGGCTTGAGGCTCTATGTTTTTGTCTAATAATATAAAAGGAGCAAATCCAGAAATAATACTATTGTTTAAAGTTAAATTACTGTCTTTTTTTATGAAGATGGATTCTCTCACTAAGCCTTGATCATTATTTTCCATATTGATTAAGGTAATGTTGTTAGCAATAATGGTAGTCATTTTTTTATTGATATCAGCATTTTCAATTTTGTCATAAGAGTCAATTTCAAAACATCTGGAACCTGAAAAATCAGAATTGTAAGGATAACGTATCGCAATACTGTTCGAAATATTGCATTGAGCACCTTGGGTAAAGTCAAAATCATCGTCAGTGCATCGATAAGAGATTAGGTGATCTAAGTTGATTTCGCCACCATAACACTCGAAAGAATCATCGTTGGAATAACTTATTTGGATATTACTCAGTACTGTTTGTTTACCTACGCCAGCCATAGACAAACCGTTTAATTCTTTTAATTCGTTGAGTTTTCTTCCAGAATATTCAATACGTACATATTTTAGAATTCCTGAGTTGTCTTCAGCATTTTTACCTCCATATTGACACATAGATGAGTCCAGGTTAAAGTCCAGGAAACTCATACCGCTAATTTTATTGATTGGTGCATTTCCAAGTAAAATGATACCGCCCCAATCTCCGGGCTTTCTACTGAAGCCGTCTTTATTTGAGGTGAAAATGATTGGATTAGTTTCTAAACCTTCGGCATGGATTTTTGCACCTCTGGTTACAACCAGTGTACCACAGGTTTTTTGATCTCCTCTTATTACGGTTCCGGGTTCAATAGTTATGGTTGCATTTTTGATGTAGACAACCCCTACCAGTAAATAGGTGTTTTTGTTTGACAAAGTCATGTCTTTGTCTATTATTCCTGATAAAATATGAGTAGGTTCATCATATTCTGTTGATGCAGGTTTGAAATTAGTCCAATTATTGAAGGAATTAGCTGTTGTGTTTATTCCTTTAGATTCTTGGGCAAAAGAAAAAAAAGTACTGATTATTCCTAAGATAGAGAGAGCGATTTTTTGTTTCATAATTTTGTTTGAATAGGTGTGATCTTTTAGATAAATCGGGGTATACAAAATTAGGAACTGCTTATTTTAGGAGGTTTCCTTACTGTTTTCTGAAGGTTAAGAATCTGTTATTTTTTAATAATGAGTGTAGAAACAGCAAAAGCTGCCTTTTAAAGCAGCTTTTGTTTATGTTAGGAAATGCGAATTAAAATTTTAAGCTTACAGCTAATTCAAAATCATCATAGATAGTTTTGTCTCCTAAACCTTGGAAGAAGTTCCCAGAACCATATTTAATATCGTATTTAGTTCTGTCTACTTTAAAAGCAGTTGTAGCAGTATTATCTTTAACAGCTAATTCAAAATTAACAGGTTTAGTAATTCCTTTAATGGTTAAATCAGCAGTTACAGCGTAAACATCTTTAGCTTTAGCTCCAATTTTTTTGATTACCAAAGTTGAAGTTGGAAATTTTTCTGTTCCAAAGAAATCATCAGCTTTTAAGTGACCGTTTAATTTTTCTTGGTATTCACCAGTTAAGTCAGTAGCTGTTAAAGAAGTCATGTCTACAGTAAAACTACCTCCAACTAATTTTTTTCCTTTTAGAACTACAGCTCCGTCTTTAAAGTTTACTGTTCCTGAGTGTTCTCCGGTTACTTTTTTACCTACCCATTTGATAGAAGATGCTTTAACATCAATTTTTTTTGTTTGAGCATTTACTGAAAGTCCTGCTACCGCTACGAATAATGCAATTGCAATTGTTTTTAAATTTTTCATGATTGTTTAAATTTGATTTTTGATTATATAATTATTAAAAAGTGATAAATAATTCTTCTTCTGATTTTCTAACTTTTTTGTTGTGTTGTGTGTTGTCTTCTTCATGTCTGTAACCTAAAGTTGCAATAAGTGAAGTGTTTAATCCTAGTTTGTCTAAACCTAAAATTTCGTTTACTTCTTCAGCTGAAAATCCTTCCATTGGAGTAGCGTCAATTTTAAGTTCAGCAGCTGCATTTAATAAATTTCCTAAAGCTAAATAAGTTTGTTTTGAAGTCCAGACTTTTTGAGTGTCTTCAGGAAGTGTAAGCAGTTTCGATTTCATAAAATCACCATAGCCAGTCAAAGCTTCAACAGGAATATTTCTGGTTGTACTTATGTTAGAGATGAAATTGTCTATAGTTTGTTCTTCAACTTGAGTTTCATTTGCAAAAATGATTAGATGAGAAGCGTCAACAATTTGAGATTGTCCCCAGGCAGCTGGTTGGATTTTTGCTCTTAATTCCGGATTTTCTACAATGATTATTTTGTAGGGCTGTAATCCGTATGAAGAGGTACTTAATCGAATTGCTTCTTTTAAAGTTTTTAAATCTTCTTTTGATATTTTTTTGGATGCATCAAATTTTTTAGTTGCGTATCTCCAATTTTGATTTTCTATAAAAGTGCTCATGTTATTTGTTATTAATTTCTGTATTTCTGTATTTTTCTAATAATTCATTCAATTGTTCCAGTTCTTCAGGATTTAAATTAGTAGTCATAAACTTTTCGTGGTTATTAACTTTTGGTTCTAATTCTGCTAAAACATCTAATCCTTTTTGGGTAATTAAAACTTCTATTTTTCTTCTGTTGTCCGGACAGACATTTCGCGTTACTAATTCTTTTAATAATAATTTGTCAACTAGTCTCGTCGTGTTGCTTGTCTTGGCAACCATTCGTTCCTGAATCACACACATATTTGCGGGATTTCCTTTTTGACCTCTAAGAATGCGTAAAACATTATATTGTTCTCCCGATAAATCATATGGTTTTAATACCTCGTGAAACCTTTCACTCAAAATATTGTTGGTATACATGATATTGAGAATTATCTTCTTAGATAGGTCTAATGCAACCGTACTTTTTATTTCATCTTCAATTTTCATTCCAATACTTTTTTATTTGTTGGTACAAATGTAACACTTTTTTTATTTGTATATACAAATGTTTAAGTGATTTTTTTTTTTAATTTTTTTGTTTAAAACAAATAAAAGAGCTGTTAGGTATTGATTTTACGAGGATGTTTGATTTTTTTCTTAATATGTATCGTTCTCTTTTTTTTAAGTTTTTTCTTTCTTTTATTGTAAGTGGTATATCTAATTAATTTTTTAGCTAGTCACTACAGGTAAAAAAAACAGGATTTTTAAAGAAAAATAGTCTAAAGATTATTCTTTTGCTGAAATTATTGGGATAGAAATTAATCTTCCTGATGGCTACGCAGTACTTTTCTGGTCTCTTCGATTGTTTTTATTCTTTTGATAGTAGTTAGCATAATTCCTAACATCATGATAATAGCAGTTAATAAAATCACCTGAATGATGAGTGATTTATTAACTAGCTCAATTTGATTTTCTGGAGCTATAGATAAGAATAAAAGAATCGTAATTAATCCTCTCGGTGCTACAAAAAGTAACGGGAATAGAGGTATTTTGGATAATTTAAGTTGAAAAAAGCGTATGACAAGAATTATTCCTACTATAGCTAAAGCCCACAAAATGGTATCAGGATTTAGAATTTCGGAAGTTTTTATAAGATAACCAAATAGTAAAAAGAATAGGGCTCTAACTAAAAAAGTAGCTTCAATAATGAGTTCTTTGAATTTGTGAACCTCTTTATTTAATAAGTCCAAACGGAATTTTTGTATCCATTGATATTGTTTTAATTCATCTAAATTTCCAATGGATAGTCCAAAAACCATTATAAAAACTAAAGCCGGTAAGTGGAAGATTTTAGATACTTCATAAATTAAAATGATGAGTAAGATGATGGGAACAAATTTAATGTGATGGTCTATTTTATTGAGTAAAAAGGATAATAGGATTGTCGCAACAAATGAAATGATAATGATAAGAAGGATTTCCAGAGAGAAATAGCCAAAAGTTTCGGCTCCAAAACTAGTATTAAAAGCAACGAAATTAAAGAAGATTACACCAAATATATCCGATAAGCTACTTTCGTAAATAACAAACTCTTTATAAGATTGGCGTAAATTACGAACACTCGGGATGGCAATTGCGCTACTAATTACACAAAATGGTATGGCGTTGCTTAGACAGGTTTTAAAATCATATTCAGAATAATAATAAAAGAGATAGGCAAGTCCTAAGGCTGTTAAAATCAAAGGTAAAAAAGCACCTAAAGACGATTTTTTAATTAAACTAATTTTAGATTTGTTGAGTTCTAATTCAAGTGAACCTTCAAGTACAATTAGAATCAATCCAATTGTTCCTAAAATAGGTAAGGTGGAACTTAAATCGGGAAGTTTTATTAAGAAAAAAGTAGTTATTTCTTTGACAAACCAACCCAAAAGTAAAAGCAATATGACCGAAGGAATTTTTGTTTTTGAAGCTGTTAAATCAAATAAATAAGAAACCAATAATAAGATACAAAGTGAAATTACAATTGTCATATATTTTTTATTTTTTACCCAATAGCATCAAATGTACTTGATTACTACTGTTTTATCGTGAAAGATACTTTATTTGGAGGTTAAAATATAAAAAAAATATATTTTATTAGGCTTTGTATTTTGGTTTTAAGTTATTTTTTGGTTTTGTTGCAGATGGTTTTTAGTAGGTGTTAATTTTCATATAATAGCAAACGATTTCTAACTCTCAGTAATTCAGATTGTAAAGCGTCAATTTTTTGGAGTAAGTTAAGAACAACATCAATTCCCTCAATATTTACATCCAAATCTTTGTGCATGCGCACAATTTTTTCAATTTCGTAGATGGATTCTTTATGTACATATTGAACGTTATCTACAAATTCGATATCGATTAAACCGTTTTCATCAAGGGTATTGAAAAAACTAATTTCAACTTTATAGTGTTGGCATAAAGTGTTTATTGGGATGAAGTTTTCGGTGTTCATGTGCTTCTTAGTTTAGATAGTTCGGTAAATAATTCTAGTTCTTTGTTGGTTAGTTGTGTTGGAATTTTAATTTGGAAAGTAATGTATAAATCGCCAAAATGACCTTCTTTTTTATAAACAGGAAACCCTTTTCCTTTAAGTTTTACTTTAGTGCCGTTTTGCGTTCCGGGAGCAATTTTGAGTTTGGCTTTTCCGTCAAACGTATTTACCGTTACTTCGCCACCCAAAACGGCTTTATATAAGTCTAATGTAACTGTTGCATACAAATTGTCTTTGTCTCTTTTAAAATCGGGGTGGTTGTTAATAGTAAAAGTAATGTATAAATCCCCTTTAGGTCCTCCGTTCATGCCATCACCACCATGTCCGGTTATTTTAATAGTTTGTCCATTTTCTATACCGGCAGGAATGGTAAAACGAATGTTCTTGCCATTAACCGTAATAGTTTTTTTATGGGTAGTGTAAGCTTCTTCAAGGTTTAGTTGTAATTCGCTTGTATAATCAGAACCTTTGAATTGATGAGCTGAGCCATGACGTTTTCCTCTGTTTCCGAAGAGTGATTCGAAAAAATCAGAATAGTCATCATGAGCATCTCTGCCATAGCTGTTAAAGTCTTCTTGTGAACCACTGCTGTTGTAATAGCGTTGTCCTTGATTTGCTTTTTCATACTCTGCAGCATGTTGCCAATGTTCTCCGTAGGCATCATATTTTTTCCTTTTTTCCGTATTGCCTAATACTTCATTTGCTTCGTTAATTTCTTTGAATTTTTTCTCAGCTTCCTTATCGTTAGGATTGATGTCAGGATGGTATTTACGAGCCAATTTTCGGTAAGCCTTCTTGATTTCCGCATCAGTAGCGTTTTTGTCTACTTCTAATACTTTGTAATAATCTATAAATGCCATATCGAATTGTTTTACAATTACTGTTTGGGTAGTTTTTATCGTATTTCTTATAAAAAAACACTTAAAGAAGTGATAGTTTTCAATTCTCTTGCTAGTATAAATTTACTCAAATTTCGATTGAAAAGGAATAGATAGGTCGTTTATTTTTTAAATACATATTTAATAGGTTTTATTGAATTTGATTAGGCTTTTGCAGAATTTTATACAAAAAAAATGCCTGAACCAATTTTAGTTCAGGCATTTCAATATTTGCTATTTGGTAAGGCTTTTAATCTTTGAATAATTCCTCCATTAATTTTTTGCTACCCACTAACCATAGTAAATCATTTTTTTCCAAAATAATATTGGATTCAGGATTCAGGATTCGGTTACCTTGTCGTTCAATACTAACTAATAATCCTTTGGTACGTTCTCTTAGTTTGGATTGACCAACGCTTTTTCCAATAAATTCTTCATTATGTAAAACAATTTGACGCAGAATAATTTCATCTTTAACTACTTTTTCAGGTACTTCAACTTCGTTTTGTCTTAAAAAGTTAGCAAATTCTTTGACTTGCGCATCCGAACCAATCACACAAATTTCATCTCCAGGGAACAAACGTTCGGTTTTATTAGGAATTTGGATGGTTATTTCTCCTCGGTTTATGTAAGCGATATTTACTCCAAGTAGTTCTCTCATTTTGATTTCTCGAAGTGTTTTTCCTGCCAAATTCGATTCTTTTGAGATTTCAAAAGTGGTCATGTGTCCATCCCAAGATGTTAAATAAGCATAACTACGGTCTATCTTTTTTTCTTCTCTATCGTTCAGGTTAGTCAAGAAATGACTTTCGATTTTATGATATTGTTCGTGAAGTTTTTTTGGAAATAATAAATAGATGATAATTGCCAGTACTAATGCTATAAAAGCGATTCCTGGCGAGAAAAAGATATTTAGTAAAAAACCAATGTAAAAAACAGCTAATCCCATACGGAAGAAGAACAGCATAAGGATAGGACCACGGTATCTTTTTTCTTCAAATAATAGATCTACTTCTTTTACGGCTACTCTGCGCAGGGAAAGAGCCCAAAGAAAAGGGGAAATAACAATCATTGTTATTAAGGCTGCTATAGTATTTCCAAATTTAGAATTTTCTACTAGTGGCAATATAAATTTAGAAGACATTAAAATAACCGAAGTGATAATAATAGTGTGTAAGATAATTTGAATCAAATGAGCTCTAATAACCACTTGCCAGGTACTTACCGACCGAATAGCTTGGGCATTCGCACTATATCGGGCAATTCTTTTGGTCCATTTCCGAGGTAATTTTTTCTCTAAATAGCCTGAGAAAGGTACCGCCATTTTAACCATGAAAGGAGTGGTAAAGGTAGTAACTGCCGAAACAGCTACGACTACAGGATATAAGAAATCACTAGTTACGTTCATGGACATACCCAGTGTAGCAATAATAAAAGAGAACTCTCCAATTTGTGCTAAACTCATCCCTGTTTGCACTGATTGTTTTAAAGGTTGTCCCGAAATAATGGCTCCTGCAGTGGAACTGATGGATTGTCCAAGAATTGTTACCAAAGTTAGGATTGCTACAGGAATAGCATATTCGTATAAAGTATGTGGATTAATCAACATACCCACTGATACAAAGAATACCGCACCAAATAAATCTTTTACAGGTTTGATAAGATGTTCAATGTGTTCAGCATGAGTAGTTTCGGCAATAATAGATCCCATGATAAATGCTCCTAAAGCAGGCGAAAATCCAACGTTTGATGCCAGTATTACCATCATTAAACACAAAGCTAACGAAAGGATAAGCATCATTTCATCCGTAAGTAGGTGTTTGGTTTTTTTCAATAAAGTAGGAATGAAAAAGATGCCACCCACAAACCAGGCTATCAAGAAAAAACCTAATTTAAAAACCGACATGATCAGTTCCCCTCCGGAAAATTGTTGACTCACAGCAACAGTTGACAATAAAACCATCATTAAGATGGCTACAATATCTTGTACAATAAGCGAACCAATAACGATTCCTGCAAATTGCTGCGCTTTTACTTTTAATTCATCAAAGGTTTTAAGGATGATAGTAGTGGAGGATATAGAGAGAATTACCCCAAGAAAAATACAGTCCATTTGTTTCCAACCCATCCATTTTCCTACCAAAAACCCTAAGAGGACCATGGTTATGATTTGGGTGATGGCAGTTATGGAGGCGGTTCCCCCCACTTTCATTAATTTTTTGAAACTAAATTCGAGACCTAAACTAAATAAAAGAATAATAATACCTATTTCAGCCCAGATTTCTACACTATGTACATCTTTTACCGAAGGGAAAAAATCAAAATGATTTCCCGCTAAAAAACCAGCTATTAAATAACCGAGTACTAAAGGCTGTTTGATTTTTTTAAATAATAAAACGGCGATACCAGCAGTCATTAGGATTAATCCTAAGTCGCTAATTAGAGGTTTTAAATGTTGAGATGCTTCAGCAACAGCGGTAACTGTACTCATAAATTATATTTTTTCATGCAATGCTGTTAAAAATACTAAAAGCGCTTTTGATGTGCAATTTTAGGCTGTAATTAACATAGATTTATAAAAACAATAAGGTCCCGATTCTCATCGGGACCTTATTGTATAGCGATAACTCGTTTTGATTAAATTCCGATAAAATTACTTGGTGTAATTTGTAACAATTCAGTTTTGATAGTATCAGAAACGTCTAATGTACCGATGAACTCGTGAATAGATTTTTTAGTAATCGCTTCATTAGTTCTTGTTAAACCTTTTAAAGCTTCATATGGATTTGGATAGGCCTCACGACGTAAAATAGTTTGGATAGCCTCAGCAACTACCGCCCAGTTACTTTCTAAATCTTCGTGGAATTTAGCTTCGTTCAATAATAATTTGTTCAAACCTTTCAAAGTAGCTTCAAAAGCAATGATAGTGTGTCCCATTGGTACACCAACATTTCTTAAAACAGTACTGTCAGTTAAATCACGTTGCAATCTTGAAATAGGTAATTTAGCTGATAAGTGTTCGAAAATAGCATTAGCAATTCCTAAGTTTCCTTCTGAATTTTCAAAATCAATAGGGTTTACTTTATGTGGCATTGCTGATGAACCAATTTCACCTGCTTTGATTTTTTGTTTGAAATATTCCATAGAAACATACGTCCAGATATCACGATCCAAGTCGATGATAATATTATTGATGCGTTTCAAACTATCGAAGAAAGCAGCAAAATGATCGTAGTG
>JALRGZ010000010.1 GCA_023253295.1 Flavobacterium sp. | reverse complement strand
TACTAGAGCGGAAGACGAGGCTCGAACTCGCGACAACCAGCTTGGAAGGCTGGAGCTCTACCAACTGAGCTACTTCCGCATTGCGGGTGCAAATATAAAGAATAAGTTAAGTTTAAAACAAATTTTTTTGATACATTTTTTTATCAAATACACGAATTAAAATCTAACTTTTTTAAAACTAAAACATTAGGCTTTTATTTTTTTTCTACAAAAAACATCAAAGCACCGTTTTACAAGTTTTCCTTACTTTTAAAACACTAAATAAACTTAGAAGAATGCAAATAAGAATCGGAAGGATAATAGATAAAAAGACAAGATCTATCTTTAATCGCACTAATTAAATCATCAGTAATCTCCACTGGAACTGCCGGACAGCCCAAACTCCTCCCTAATCGCTTATTATTTTGAATAAAAGAATCCGAAACATAATCGGCTCCATGAACCACTACAGCTCTATTTCTGGCATTGTCATTAATTCCTTTTTCTAAACCATCCAATCGTAATGACTTACCATGTTTACCATTATAAACTTCACCAGTAACATAAAACCCTAAACTACTTTTATAGGATTCAGCTGCATTCGAAAAACTATTAGCAAACTCTTCCCCTGTGTTTCTTCCATGAGCTACAAGAGAATGAATTAAAACAGTATCTGTATCTAAATCAATCACCCAAAGCCTTTTAATATTTGATGATAAACTAAAATCAATTAATGTCAGGATATTTCTACTAACCACCCCTTGCGCTTTCAACTTATTAAAACCTTGCAAAGCCACTTTAAAACTCTCTAACTTTGGCAATCCAAAACCATCAGAATGCAAATTACGATACACTTCTTCAATGTTTAGTTCCTCACCACCCTTCAATGCATTGCTTTTTAACTCCTTGTTGTCAAAACCAGATTTAGGCAAAAAAGCCGTAGTAGACAACAATAAAAACATCAAAACTAAAAAGCTCAAAAACTTCTTATAAACCATTGATTATTATTAAATTACACTAAATTCATCGCAGCCAAAAATATAAAAAAAAGCTACAAAAAAAAAATCTAACTAAATCATTATGACAGCTTTAACTCAATAGTAGCCTTTTAATTACATATATTAGCTGTTAAAAAATTGTTAATCTCGACAATTTTGTTATTTTTGCTTCAACATTACATTTTTACATGACCTTATCCCGTTTAATAATCTATTGCTTTTTCACCTTATTAAACCTAAGTGTTTTTGCTCAAAAAAAAATTCTTTTAGCAAAACCCAGGGGAGGTAATATCAATATTGACGGAAAAATAGACGAAGACGAATGGGAGAAAAACAATGAAACAGCCTCAGATTTCATCATGTTCACCCCAGATAACGGAAAAATCATCGATGCCAATAAAAAAACCGAAGTGAAGGTTCTTTACGACAATGATGCTATTTATATCGCCGCTACTTTAAAAGATAACGAACCTAACAAAATTCAACGAGAACTTACTGAAAGAGATGTCTTTGGTGTTGCCGATAACTTTGCTGTTTTTATTAACGGATTTAACGACGGCCAGCAAGATTACCGTTTTTATGTAAGTGCAGCCGGAACTCAAATGGATTGTTTAGCAACCGAAGGTAATGAAGATTTTACCTGGGATGCCATTTGGCAAAGCAATGTTAAAATAACTGATTCAGGCTGGACAGTAGAAATAAAAATACCCTATGCGGCAATTCGTTTTCCAAAAAACAAAAAACAAACTTGGGGCATTAATTTCATTCGTGAAATAAAGAGAACAACTCAAAAATACACTTGGAATTATATTAACACCAAAATAGGTGCTGTTTTAACCCAACATGGACAATTGGAAGGAATAGAAAACATAAGTCCATCTACCCGTCTTTTCTTTATCCCCTATACTTCAGCCTATTATCAAAAAGATGATTACACATCTGATGAGACCCTTAAAGCCGGTCTAGACATCAAATACGGGATCAACGATGCTTTTACATTGGATGCTATTTTGGTTCCAGATTTTGGGCAAACCAAATTTGACAATGCTATTCTTAACTTAGAACCATTTGAACAAAAACTTAACGAAAACAGACCTTTTTTTACTGAAGGAACAAACCTATTCAACATAGGAGGATTATTCTACTCCAGAAGAATTGGCGGTAGTCCCATTGTAAGCAAAGACGAAGTTGAAAGTAATTTAGACACAAATGAAGACATTACTAAATATCCAAGTGCGGTCGATTTAATAAATGCGGTTAAAGTATCCGGAAGAACAAAAAATGGTTTAGGTATTGGATTTCTCAATGCCATAACCGAAAAAACATATGCCACAATAAAAAACACCCAGACAAATAGCTCCCGAAAAGAAGCAATCAATCCTTTAACCAATTACAACATATTAGTTTTTGACCAACGCTTTAGACAAAACTCTTCGGTGTCATTTATCAATACTAACACAAGTAGAAACGGGAGCTTTAGAGATGCCAATGTAACCGGATTAGTATTCGACTTAAACACCAAAGCAAACACTTACAACCTTTCCGGAGATTTTAAATACAGTACAATTAACGATATTGAAGATTACAACGGTTTTAAAACCTCTTTAAATTTTGCTAAAACAAGCGGAAAATACAGATACCTGTTTACAGGGAAATATACTTCAAAAAAATATGACGCTAATGATCTTGGTTTATTATATTATTACAATTATTACAGCGGTTATGTTAATGGTAGTTATCGAATTTTAAATCCAAATAAAATTTTCAATAGCTTTCTTATCGAACAGGAAGTAAATCTAGACATTGACAACACGACCAATAAAATTCAAAACACAAGCTGGATTCAAACAATCATAACAGCAACTACTTTAAACTTATATTATTTCCAGTTTGGACTTAATATTATCCCTTTTGAAACATTTGATTTTTATCTACCTTTAGAAGAAGGCAAGTTCATCTATAATCCGGGTAAAATTTCCGCATATCTGGAAATAGAATCTAACAAGAATAAAAACTTAACATTTGATTTCACACCTTCGTTTATCAAATACAACGAAGCGAATCGATTTACCTATAAAATATACGCAGGTCCAAAATATCGTTTTAACGACAAATTCTCACTTGCCTTTTCTACTGAATACACTAATGAAGCTAATACTATTGGATGGGTAGGGACTCAAAATTCTGAAATCATTTTCGCAAGACGAAATAGAGAAATCATTCAATCAGAATTAACTGGAAAATATGCTATCAATAACAAAATGACGTTTAATCTTAAAGCACGTTATTATTGGTCATACTCAGACAATAATCATTATTTTACCCTTAATAACGATGGCCATCTTACCCATAACGACAGCTATACAATGAATAAAAACAGAAATTTCAATTCATGGAATTTAGATTTATCTTATTCATGGTGGTTTGCTCCGGGAAGCCAATTATCTTTATTATACAGAAACTACGCTCAAGAAGACACGAATGTGGTTGAAAAAAATCTGAGTAAAAATCTCAATTCCATATTCAACTCTAATATGACCAATATCTTCTCCATTAGTTTGCGCTATTTTATTGATTACAATAATGTAAAGCACAAATTTTAAAGTGCATTTATTTTAATAAAACAGCAATTCCATAACAAAATTATCATTTTTGCCCCAGCTAAATTTTCGAAAACATAATAGTTATTTTTTTCCTAAGGAACATTTTGGAAATAATTTATATTTGTTGAAAATTAACTAAAAATGAACAAAAAAGTAATCCTAATGATTTTGGATGGTTGGGGAAAATCACCTGACCCTAAAGTATCTGCAATTGATAATGCAAACGTTCCCTTTATAGACAGTCTTTACAAAAAATACCCTAGCGCTCAACTTAGAACAGACGGTTTACACGTTGGTTTACCAGAAGGACAAATGGGTAATTCAGAAGTGGGACACATGAACTTGGGAGCAGGAAGAATTGTATATCAGGATTTAGCCAAAATTAATTTAGCTGTAGCTAATAAAACTTTAGCACAAGAACAAGTATTAAAAGATGCTTTTCAATACGCAAAAGACAACAATAAAAAAGTACATTTCTTAGGATTAGTTTCTGATGGTGGCGTTCACTCGCACACATCACACCTAAGAGGCTTAATCGACGCTACTCAAGATTACGGATTAGATCAGGTTTTCGTTCACGCTTTTACCGACGGTAGAGACGTAGATCCTAAATCCGGAAAAAAATACATCCAGGACTTAAATAATTACATCGCTAATACTCCTGTAAAAATTGCTTCTGTAATTGGACGTTATTATGCAATGGACCGAGATAAACGTTGGGAAAGAGTAAAACTAGCTTACGACTTAGTGGTACATGGAAAAGGAACTCCCACTCACGATGTAGTTACTTCAATCGCTACAAGCTACGGAAATGACATTACTGACGAATTTATCGAGCCTCTTGTAGTTGTAGATGCTGACAACAAACCTTTAGCGACAATTCAGGAAGACGATGTTGTAATCTTCTTCAACTTCAGAACAGACAGAGGTCGTGAATTGACAGAAGCGCTTTCGCAACAAGATTTCCACGAACAAAATATGCACAAGTTAGACTTATACTATGTAACTCGTGTGATCGTCAGTTCGACCCCAAACATGCCTGCTGCCGCCGAATCTGGATCGCACGTTATGGGGAACAGCCCGCCGTTCGCTCCGCGGAAGACGAGGTAGTTCAATGGCGACGCCGGGATCACGATGTTTT
>JALRGZ010000332.1 GCA_023253295.1 Flavobacterium sp. | reverse complement strand
CTGAAATACCATTCCACGCTCTAAGCCCGGACCATTAATTTCTTTGCCACCTAGCGTAATCTTTCCCGATGTTGGACGCAAAAAACCAGCAGTAATATTTAATAAAGTAGTTTTGCCACAACCAGATGGTCCTAAAACTGTTAATAATTCACCTTTTTTCAGTTCAAAATTAGAGTTTAGAAGTATGGCTCAAAATGATCAAAATATTTTTTTGTTGAGTATAGCTAATCCTGCTTTTCTATATAAAGTTTCCAAAAGTACTTTAGAGTCAACATTGGTATATCATGAAGAGCATGAAAAAATATTTTATGATAGTATGAAATTTTGGAATAATAAAGAAGGAATTGCAATAGGCGATCCAACAGAAAATACATTTTCCATAATAATTACAAGAGATGGAGGTGTAACGTGGAATAAAATTCAAGCGATAAAACTACCTAAACTTTCTGATGGAGAAGCTGCTTTTGCAGCAAGTAATACTAATATTGTTGTAAGGGGAAATCATACGTGGGTTGTGTCTGGCGGAATCAAATCTAGGGTTTTTTATTCAGCTGATAAGGGTAAAACATGGAGCATTTTTGAGACTCCTATAATTCAGGGTAAATCTATGACCGGAATATTTTCAGCGGATTTTTATGATGCTAAAAACGGTTTTGTTTCTGGGGGAGATTATGAATTACCAGAGCAAAATTTTGGAAATAAAGCAATTACTGATGATGGCGGCAAGACTTGGAATCTTGTTGCAGAGAATGTTGGTTTTGGGTTTGCCTCTTGTGTCCAATATGTACCTAACAGCAAAGGGAAATCATTGGTTAGTATTGGTGCTTCGGGTATTTATTATTCCAATGATAAAGGAAAGACTTGGACACAATTAGCAACAGACACTACACTTTATACTCTTAGTTTTATTGATGAAGATACAGCAATAGCTGCTGGAAGAAATAAATTGGTGCGTATTCAATTTTTAAATTAAAGACCAAATTTCTAACCAAATGAGGATAGGTCTGTTTTGTACCGTGTTGTGTAAAAGAATTACCTTCTTTTTCCTCTGTCTCCATATTGTTGGAGTAGTTTTCTGTAAAAATCATCTTCTGATTTTTTTAGCTTAAGAATTTTAACAGCCGGTAAAATGGTTCTTATGCTTTTAGTGAATTTTTTTCTTAATAAAAATAATTCTTCATCAGCGGCTTCCATTTGGTTGAGCAAAATTACAGCATCTTTTTCACTGATTTTATTTAAAGCATCTCCATTCATTCGCCACTTTAAGGTTCTCATTTTTTCATGTCTTATCTCAAATTGCTTATCATCATAAGCATTGTAAAGTGGCCAGAATTTCTCAGCTTCTTGCGAACTAAGGTTTAATTCAGTTGTTAAAAAAGCAACTTTCATGGCTTTTACTTGCTCTTTTTTGTCTTTTATATTGTCTTGAGCATAAAAACTACAAGTGAATAGCAATAATAGGGGTAAAATTTTTCTAAAATTCATCATCTTTTCTTTTTTGAGGTATTATTCTAGGAGATAGTTTTCTATGTTGTTGTTACTAATTAAAATATCTTCTATTGTTTGATCTTTTAATTCGATGTCTTGGTCTATATTTTTGATGTCTTCTTCATCTAGGGCATTTATCAAATCATACTGATTGATATTCGATTGATAACTTAAATAGTTTTCCAGAGTGTTTGCGTCTAATTCGTTAATTTGACTAGCATGGTTTATTAAAGACGGAATTGCTAAAGCAAAAACAAAAACGGCGGCTACCATCATTATGATTGTTTTCTTTTTTTGGAATAATGATATTGTTTTTGGTTCTTCTTTAGGTAATTGACTCAATAAATTAGCTGAAAAATTTTCAAAGTAAAAATCGTCAGGAGTTTTAAATCCGGATTCGATTTTTGGGATATTATTTAATTTAAATTCTTTCATGATATCAATTAGACTAAATGAAATGCAAAAGGTTTAATTTGTTGTTAATAACGTTTCTATTTTTTTTACTGCATGGTGATAGGATGCTTTTAAAGCACCTACAGAGGTTCCCAGGATTTCTGAAATTTCCTCGTATTTTAATTCTTCAAAATATTTCATTTTAAAAACGAGTTGTTGTTTTTCAGGAAGTGTTGCAATGGCTTTGTGAAGTGCAATTTGAATATCATTTCCATCAAAATAAACATCGGATTGAAGATTGTTTATTGTGTTATTTTGTAAAGTTTCGGAAGAAATTCCACTTTTTTTAGCTTTCTGATTCAAAAAGGTTAGAGCTTCATTGGTTGCAATTCGATACATCCATGAAAATAATTTACTTTCACCTTTGAAGTTTTTTATATTTTGAAATACTTTAATAAAAGTGTTTTGTAATACATCATCTGTGTCGTCATGATTCAAAACGATGTTTCGAATGTGATTGTATAAAGGCTTTTGATAGGAATGTAACAGCTTTTGAAAAGCATCATTTTGCGTTTTCGGATTTAGTAATTGTGCTATGAAGTCCTTTTCGTCCAGCAATTTTTTTTTTGAAGTTTAGATGTAAAACGGATTAAAAGGTTTAATTTAAAATTCTGATTCTTCTTCAGTTTTTTTGACTTCAGGTGTAGTGCTGTTTTCTGGTGTCAGATTTGGAAGTTCTTGCGGGATTATTTTTGGTACAATAGGGATATATACTTCAGTTACCCATTTAGAAGGATTTTTTACCTCACTTTTACCTGTTGTATAAATTTCTAAGAAAGAGAAAATAGGGTTTGGAGCTATTTGGTGTTGGTTTAAGTAATTAATTGTTTTGTTGTAAGCTGTTTTGAGGTGCGAATAATCACCGGTTAAGGTTGTTTTCGCAGCTTCAAAAGCGTCCAGTTTTCCAGCAACTAAATCACTACCTGAACTTAAAAAGATAGCGTCTTGTATTCCTAATCCAATGGTAATTCGGGTAAGGCCTTTTGGGGTATCGTAAGTATGATAAATAATAAATGGTTTATTGTTAACAATGATATTGTTTTTTTTACAAAAAAGATTCAGTTTAGGAATGATGATTTTGAAATTTTTGTTCACTTTGGAAATTTCACTCGTAAAAGTTTGACCAATGTAATTCATCACTGGTTTTTTTACAATTCCGTTTTCTATTGTAGAAAAGGTATTGATTTCGTAATCTAAGGCTTTATCAAGATTGGCTAAACTTTTTTCGTAAATAGTTCCAATTACTCTGTCAACACCACCATTTAAGGCAGAATAAATTTTGAAGAAGAAGCTCATTTTGCCTTTGGTACTCCAAGTTACTTTTGTTCCTCCAATAGTGTCTTTAAAATGCCAACTCACTTTTGAAGAAGTACCTTCAAATTCCATTGTTTGTATAATGCTGTCGTTTTCTTTTATAGTAATTGTACGCATTTCACCATTGCCATCTTTTCCTTCCCAAGAAAAAGAGGCTCCTTTACCAATTGTATTTTGAGGATAATTTAATTTTATTTCAGGATCTTCGGTTGTCCAAGAACCAAAATCACTCCAGTTTCTAAAATCATTTACATAGTTGTAAACGGATGCTCTGGGAGAATTGATAATCTTACTTCTTTTTACAAGAAAATCCCCTTTTTGTGTAGCTATAAATATAGATAAGGCAACTAGACTAAGTAATAATAGAAGAAAGATATATTTTATAATTCTCATAATAAATTGATTATTTTCTGATGTAAAGTTAGAAATTTTATCAATATCTGAGCCTGTGAGTGTAAAAATTAAAAAAAGAGGTGTTTCTCTGTTTTGATAAGAATAAATTAGTGTGAAAATTAAAAAAGAGCTGCTTTTTTGGGTTTTTAAAATAAAAGCTTAAAGTACAAAAGAGTAAGTGCTTATTTGATTGTTAATGTGGTTGTTGTGTTAATTGGAGAAAAGAGCTTTTGTCCTTATTTAATGTTTTAGGAAAATTTTTATAACAAATAATAGTCCTATGAAAATTAAGAACCCAATTAGGATTTTGTAGTTTCCTTTATAAAAAATCTTATGAGTTATGATGTCTTTTCTATATGAAAAAATCATAACAATGATAAAAGCGATTAGGAAACAAACAGCAAATATTAATTGACCTTGACTGAACATGTGTTGAAAATTTATTGCAAAAATAGGTAAATGTTTAGGATTAGTTGCTAATTTGCATTTCATTTAATCAATATAATTATGCAAAAGCAAATTAATTCTGTAAAAGAATTTCATACGGCATTCGGGATTGGGCATAGTGAAACTCCAATTGCCGATTTAGGAGAGGCAAAAAAAACACTTCGTTATCATTTAATGAAAGAAGAAAACGAAGAATATCTGGAAGCAGTTAAAAATAATGATTTAGTAGAGATTGCTGATGCATTAGGGGATATGATGTATATATTGTGTGGTACTATCATTGAACACGGACTTCAGGATAAAATTGAGGCTGTTTTTGGTCCAGGTTCATAGCAACGATTGAAAAATCAATGGGAGCCCTTTTCTTGAGAGCTGACAAGAGTGAGAGAAGTGTATAAGAATCTTTACCTCCACTTAGACACACCATTACAACATCTTTATCTTCGATCATATTAAAGTCTGCAATTGCTTTTCCGGTTGCAGAGATTAATTTATTTCTTAATTTAATAAAATTTCCACTGACGTTATTGGGTAAAAAAGGGTCTTTGCTCATAGTGAAAATGATCTGCCACCGTCCACCTCAAGAACATGACCGGTGGTGTAAGAAGCGCTTGTTAACAAATAAAAAATGGCTTCTGAAATATCAGATGGATCACCTATTTTCTTTAATAATGTTTCTTTAACAACTTTTTCTCGATAAGTTTTTGAAAATTCATTCTTATCTTCAGGCCATAGAATAGGACCAGGAGCCACTGCGTTTACTCTAATATTTGGAGATAATTCCTGAGCCAGAGAATGAGTTAAGGTCACTAACCCAGCCTTGGCTATTGAGTAGATGATATAACTTTTTTTAGGACTCTTGATATGAGTGTCGGTAATATTCACTATCGATCCTTTGGTTTTTTCTAGATAAGGTGCAGCATGTTTGGCTAGAAATAAAGGGGCCTTTAAATTGCTTCCCAAAAGATCGTCCCAGTCAGCGATGTTTAATTTATTCAGCGGGGTGGGATAATAAGATGATGCATTATTAATTAAAAAATCAAGTCTCTTAAAATGTTTTGTTGTAAAGTCGATGAGATCTTTATAGACATTTTCATCATTTAAGTTACCTTGAAAAATTTCTGCCGAATTTTTCCTTCTTTTATTGAGTTTTGCCTTTAATTTTTTTGCCTCGTTTTCTGACTGCCGATAGTGAATCAGAACATTCATCCCTTTCCCATGTAGATATTCAGAAATGTGAGC
>JALRGZ010000324.1 GCA_023253295.1 Flavobacterium sp. | reverse complement strand
CTTTGATTAAGAATTTCAAACGTGCTTTTAAACGTTTTGCTCTTTCACCATAACGGTCAAAAATACGAATAACACCTTCAGCAGTTGGAATAATTTGGTTTACAGGAACGAAATCCGAAAGTAATTCAGCGTGAGAAGGTTGTGAACCTAATCCACCACCAAGCATTACTTTGAAACCTTTTTGTCCATCAACAATTTTAGGAATAAAACCTAAATCGTGTAAATAACTTAAAGCCGTATCTTTTTCAGAAGATGAGAAGGAAATTTTGAATTTACGTCCCATTTCCTGACAAATTGGGTTACGCAATAAATATTGGAATAATCCGTGAGCATAAGGAGTCACATCAAATGGCTCATCCACATCTACACCTGCTAATTCACTCGCTGTAATATTACGAACCGTGTTTCCGCAAGCCTCTCTTAAAGTAATATCGTCTTTAGCCAAATCAGCCCAAAGTTCCGGAGTTCTATCCAAACTTACATAGTGAATTTGAATATCCTGACGGGTTGTAATGTGTAAACGACCTGTTGAATATTTTTCTGAAACCTCAGTTATTCTTCTTAATTGCTCACTTGTTACTTTTCCGTAAGGCAATTTGATACGAATCATCTGAACACCTTCCTGACGTTGTCCATAAATACCACGAGCTAAACGAAGACTACGAAAACGCTCATCGTCAATTTTCCCACCACGGAATGCGTGAATTTTTTTCTCTAAATCGATAATCTCTTTTTGGACAATCGGATTTTCTATTTCTGTTCTAAAACTTTCCATTTCTTTTTTTTGTTTATAGTTGGTTGTTTATTGTTTGTTGTTGTCAGCTGAACTATCAACTAAAAACCACAAACCAGTAACTATTTGATAAAACCAACTCCTGCAGTTGTGTTCGTATTTGGATCTATTAAGATAAAAGCTCCATTTGATTTATTATCTACATAAGAATCAAAATACAAGGCCTTACTTAATTTGATAGAAACTTCACCAATCTCATTAATCCCTAATTGAGATGCTGGTGTAGCTCCTGAATAATCAGTAGCAATTACATTTTTAATGCTATCTACTTTAGCCAAAACTCTGTTTGTATTATGTTGTACCAAATATTTAGTTCCTGGAACTAATTTTTTGCTATCCATCCAACAAACCGTTGTTGTGATATCTTTTTCAATTTTTGGTAATTCGTCTGATTTTACAATCATATCACCTCTTGTTACATTGATATCATTTTCCAATTCAATAGTGATAGATGAACCAGCTACAGCTTCGTCATATTGTTGATCGAAGAAATGGATTTTAGAAACTTTTGACTCTGTTAAAGAAGGTAATACCGTTACAGCATCTCCTACTTTAATATTGTTCCCATATAATTTCCCTGCATAACCTCTAAAGTCATGGTACTCTTCTGTTTTAGGACGGATTACTGTCTGAACCGGGAAACGTGTTTTTCCTGTATCGTAGATATCTTTAGACTCTAAAGCTTCTAAGTGTTGTAAAATAGTCTGTCCAGTGTACCAAGGCATTTTCCCTAATGAATCTACTACATTGTCCCCAGTTAAAGCACTTAAAGGAATGTAGCTTACGTTTTGCTCTTTATAATCACTTTTTGCATTTAACGCTTGGAAATCTGCTTTGATTTTGTTGAATACTTCCTCCGAGTAATCCACTAAATCCATTTTGTTTACCGCAACAATCACGTCTTTTACTCTCAATAAATTATTGATAAAAAAGTGACGGTAAGTTTGCTCAATAACCCCTTTACGAGCATCAATCAAAATGATAGATACTTGAGAAGTTGAAGCTCCTGTAACCATGTTACGAGTATATTCTACGTGTCCCGGAGTATCTGCGATAATATAACTTTTCTTAGCTGTAGAAAAATAAATATGCGCTACGTCGATTGTAATTCCTTGCTCTCTTTCTGCAACTAATCCGTCAGTAGCCAAAGAAAAATCTAAATAATCATATCCTTTTTGCTTACTACTTCTTTCAATTGCTTCTAACTTATCTGTTGTTAACGATTGTGTATCATACAATAATCTTCCGATTAATGTACTCTTTCCGTCATCTACACTTCCTGCTGTTGCTATTTTTAAAACTTCCATTCTAACTATTTTGTTTCAGGTTTAAAGTTCCAACTTCATTCGAAACTTAAATCTGTATGTTTTTTTGATTCGTCTAACTTCTAACTCTTAACTTTTAACCTATTAAAAGTACCCTTGTTGTTTTCTTTTCTCCATTGCTGCTTCCGAACGTTTGTCGTCAATACGAGCACCACGTTCCGAAATAGTAGATTGTCTAATTTCACCAACAACTTCTGCAATAGTTCCGGCATAAGATTCAACAGCAGCAGTACAACTCATATCTCCCACAGTTCTAAAACGAACTACTCTTTCTTCTACAACCTCATCCTCATCTTGATAAACAAATGGAGAGTGTGACCAAATCATACCGTCTCTTACGAATACTTTACGAGTATGTGAGAAATAAATAGAAGGGATTTCTATTTGTTCTTGTTCAATATAACTCCAAACATCTAATTCTGTCCAGTTTGAAATTGGGAAAACACGAACATTTTGTCCTAATTCAATTTTACCATTCAATAAATCAAACAACTCAGGACGTTGGTTTTTCTCATCCCATTGACCAAAATCATCACGAACAGAAAAAATACGTTCTTTAGCTCTTGCCTTTTCTTCGTCACGACGCGCTCCACCAATACAAGCATCGAATTTGAATTCTTCGATAGCATCCAAAAGTGTAGTAGTTTGCAAGCTGTTTCTACTTGCATAACGCCCTGTTTCTTCTACAACTTTTCCCTGATCAATAGCATCCTGAACATTACGAACAATTAACTCCAATCCTAATTCTTCCACTAATTTATCTCTAAATTCGATCGTCTCAGGAAAGTTGTGTCCTGTATCAACGTGTAATAAAGGAAAAGGAATTTTTGCAGGAAAAAATGCTTTTTGAGCTAATCTTACCAATGTGATTGAATCTTTTCCTCCTGAGAAAAGCAAAACAGGTTTCTCAAATTGAGAAACAACTTCTCTAAATATGTAAATCGCTTCGCTTTCTAAAGCATTTGTTTTTAAAACTGAACTCATTCTTTTTATTGTTTAAAAGTTTAAGGTTTGAAGGTTTAAGGTTATTTCACCTCTCCAAAACCAATCAACTATTCTTTATTCTATTATCTTTTTCTTACTCTTTTTTTGCTCCGTGCAAACCGCATTCTTTGTGACTTTGTTCCCAGTACCATCTTCCGGCTCTGATATCTTCTCCTTCAACAATTGCTCTGGTACAAGGCGCACAACCAATGCTTACAAATCCTTTTTTATGCAAACTGTTTTGAGGAACATTATTATCATCAATATATTTTTGCACTTCCTCTAAACTCCACTTCAACAATGGGTTAAATTTCACTATATCAAAATTTGCGTCATATTCGAACAAATGCAAATTACTTCTATTTTCTGATTGCTCTGCTCTCAAACCTGTTATCCAAATTTTATTTCCGGCTAAGGCTTTTTTCAGAGGTACTACCTTACGAATATAACAACATTCTTTTCTATTTTCAACCGACTCAAAGAAACTGTTAGGTCCTTTTTTTTCTAACAATTCTTCCACAGCTTTTGCTTCTGGGAAATACACTTTAATAGGTGTTTTATATTTCTTTTGTGTTCTGTGAAAAACATCATAAGTTTCCTGAAACAAACGACCGGTATCTAAAGTAAAAATACCAATTGCCGCTCCACTCTTCTCAATTAAATCAGTTATTACCTGATCCTCCTGACCGAAAGAAGTCGAAAAAACAACTCCTCCTTTATATTCATTTGCTAAAAAAACAAAAGTCTCTTCAATCGAAAAGTCTTTCGTTTTTTCTAATAATATCTGAACTATAGCTTCGCTCATTGCTTTTATCTTTTTCTATTAAAACTATTACCCTATCGGTTTAGTAGATTACTCCGCAAAAGTAATACTTATTTTCAAATTACAAAACATATTTTATATTTTTTTTAGAGCCAAAAAAGAAGCAAAACAAAACATAAAACACTTATTATCAATACAAAACATCCATTTTACATCAATTTAAAAAATTATCATAAAAAAGGGAAAAACAAAAATTATATTAAAATAAAACAATCCGGACAATCAAATTACACTCTAAAAACTTGATTTAAAACAACTAAAATTAGCTTCAAAAAAATTAAATTTAAAATTCTACTAAATCTATAGGATTATTATAAAATAGTTGTAAATTTGCTGCAAATATTTTTATCATGAATATCGAAATAGGATTTGTAATTGCCGGATTAGTTGTTGGTTTTATTGTTGGAATGACCGGAGTAGGTGGTGGATCTTTAATGACACCAATACTTTTATGGTTCGGAATCCCTCCAACAACAGCAGTTGGAACCGATTTATTATATGCTGCTTTCACAAAAATAGGCGGAGTTTTTGTACATCACAAAAAAAACAATATTAGTTGGACTATCACAGGCTGGCTCTCTTTAGGTAGTGTGCCAGCTGCATTGTTAACCTTATGGATTCTAGAAAGCATCAAAACAGATATTTCAAACATCAACACCATTATAAAATATAGTTTGGGATGGGCATTACTATTCACTTCAATAGCGGTTTTATTCAAAAAGAAATTATTAGTCTTTTCACAAAAACATGCTGGTGATAAATTCCACAGTGAAAGCAGAACGCAAAACCTACTAACAGTAGCCATTGGAGTATTATTAGGTTCAACAGTAACATTAACCTCTATTGGTGCCGGAGCTTTAGGAACAGTAACTTTATTTTTCCTATATCCACTTTTACCAACTCCGAGATTAGTAGGAACCGAAATTGCTCATGCTGTACCTTTGACTTTGGTTGCAGGATTAGGCCACGCTTCAATGGGTAATCTGGACTTAACCTTATTAAGTCAATTACTAATGGGATCACTTCCTGGCATTTTCATCGGAAGTATGTTAAGCGGAAAAGTTCCTGACTTATTACTTAGAAATGCTATTGCCGTAATGCTTTTCTTCGTTGGTTATAAATTAGTTTTTTAAAATACATAATTTCAAACAAAAAAGCCTTTCAAATTCAAACTTGAAAGGCTTCTTTGTATTGTATAATTTCCTTTTTAAAAAGCAATGTCTGCCAAACTATTATTTTCCAATATCATCAAAGTATTATCTCGAACTTCAGCCATTAATCTTCTAACTGCACAAGTCGCTTCATCTGTACAATCATCACAAGGCTCATAGAAATTATGACTAGCACAAGGCAATAAAGCAATAGGACCTTCTAGAATACGATAAACTTTTGCCATATTGATATCTTTAGGTTCTTTAATCAAATAATACCCCCCACCTTTTCCTTTTTTAGCTCCTAAAAATCCCGAATGACGCAACAACAACAATATACTTTCCAAAAACTTAATCGAAATATGTTCAGATTTTGCAATATCAGCAATAGCAACAGGAGTCTGATCTTCCTGACGCGCGAGGAAAGTCAAAGCTTTGATACCATATTTTGTTTTCTTTGAAAGCATTGTATTGATTTATTTCTGGATTGATATGCTTTTTTTGTTCTAAAAAAGTAAAAAGTGAACCATTCAACTAAACAAAAATATGTTTTTTTGAATAAACAAACATAAAAAAACGATTTTGATTTACAGAAGATCTGACACCAAAACCGTTAAACATAATTTACGAATTCACTAAGAAAGCGCCTGTTCTAAATCGGCAATTACATCTTTCACAGTTTCTAAACCTACAGA
>JALRGZ010000098.1 GCA_023253295.1 Flavobacterium sp. | reverse complement strand
TTTGATGATACCATTAGCATCGATATCGAAAGAAACTTCGATTTGAGGAACTCCTCTTGGTGCTGGTGGAATACCATCTAAGTGGAAACGACCAATTGTTTTGTTATCAGCAGCCATTGCTCTGGCACCTTGTAATACGTGAATTTCAACAGATGGTTGAGAATCAGCAGCAGTAGAGAATACTTGCGATTTTTTAGTTGGGATAGTAGTGTTAGCTTCGATAAGAACAGTCATTACACCACCCATAGTTTCGATACCTAAAGATAATGGAGTAACGTCAAGTAACAATACATCTTTTACATCTCCAGAAAGTACACCACCTTGGATAGCAGCACCAATAGCTACAACCTCATCAGGGTTAACTCCTTTAGAAGCTTTTTTACCGAAGAATTTCTCAACTTCTTCAACGATTCTTGGGATACGAGTAGAACCTCCTACCAAGATTACTTCGTCGATATCAGAAACTGATAAACCAGCATCTTTTAACGCTTTAGCAACCGGAGTCATAGAACGTTTTACTAATGTATCAGCTAATTGCTCGAATTTAGAACGAGATAATTTTTTCACTAAGTGTTTAGGTCCTGAAGCTGTAGCAGTAACGTATGGTAAGTTGATTTCAGTTTCAGCAGAAGCAGATAATTCAATCTTAGCTTTTTCAGCAGCTTCTTTGATACGTTGTAATGACATTGGGTCTAAACGCAAGTCAATTCCTTCTTCAGCTTTAAATTCGTCTGCTAACCAGTCAATGATTACCTGATCAAAATCATCACCTCCTAAGTGAGTATCTCCATTTGTAGATAATACTTCGAAAACTCCGTCTCCTAATTCTAATACAGAGATATCAAAAGTACCTCCACCTAAATCGTAAACAGCAATTTTTTGGTCAGTTCCTTTTTTATCTAATCCGTAAGCTAATGCAGCAGCAGTAGGCTCGTTGATGATACGCATTACTTTTAAACCAGCGATTTCACCAGCTTCTTTAGTAGCCTGACGTTGCGCATCGTTAAAGTAAGCAGGAACAGTAATAACTGCTTCAGTAACTGTTTGTCCTAAATAGTCTTCAGCAGTTTTTTTCATTTTTTGAAGTGTCATTGCAGACAATTCTTGAGCAGTGTATAAACGACCGTCAATATCCACACGTGGCGTATTGTTGTCTCCTTTTACTACACTGTAAGGAACTCTTTTTGCTTCTTCTGTAATTTCAGCAAAAGAATGTCCCATAAAACGTTTGATAGAAGCAATAGTCTTAGTTGGATTAGTTACCGCTTGTCTTTTTGCTGGATCTCCCACTTTAATTTCTCCACCTTCAACAAAAGCGATGATAGATGGTGTAGTTCTTTTTCCTTCTGCATTAGGAATAACAACTGCTTCACTACCTTCCATTACAGAAACACAAGAGTTAGTTGTACCTAAATCAATTCCGATTATTTTACCCATTTTTATTTATATTTAAATTTTAATATACTCGTTTAGTAACTCATCGTGCATAAGTCAATCTTTGTGCCAATGTGAAAGCCCTCTATAAATTGTCATAAATTAATTGATTTACCATAAAACTACTGACAAGATGGCATTTTACCCCCTCTGACAGTATTTTTTCGGCATAAGAAAATCTGTCATACAAACATAGTATTGTAAAAATCAGGAGCCATTTCCCGTCATCCGCTTTATCTCTTATGCCAAACACTGGCACAAGAGGATACCGCTGCTACCGGGGCTAGAAAACTCAACTCCAATCAAATATAATTTTCAAACATACTATCGGCATTAAACAAAGACAATTACATATAGTATATTAGCAGAAGTAATTTTTAAAAACCCATCTAAGATTTCATCACATTTTCATAATTTTAAGAAATCAAAAAAACACTCAACATGTTAAACCTAAAAACAGATCTAAAATTACTTACTACAATACTGTTAATTCTTGGCTTCACTTTCCTTCTGGGAGCTATTGTCGATAAAATCCTGAAACGTTTTCTCTATCGCGGATTAGAACATAAAGATTTTGACATCACAGGATTCAAATTCCTAAAGCATTTAATTATTACTGTGATTTATATTCTGGGAATTTCCTTTGCCCTGATTCAGATTCCCGAATTCAAAATCATCGGACACTCCTTATTGGCAGGTGCCGGAGTCATTTCCTTAATTGCCGGTTTAGCATCCCAACAAGCTTTAAGCAATATCATGAGTGGTATATTTCTGGTCATTTTCAAACCCTTTCGCATCAACGACCGAATCACAATTAACAATTTCACCGGAATTGTAGAAGATATTAACTTAAGACAAGTAGTTTTAAAAGACGTTGAAAACAACAGAATCATTATCCCTAATTCGGTGATAAGCAGCGGAATCATTCAAAACACCAATATGCAGGATACCAAATGTTGCAAAGGTATCGAAATAGGGATTGGTTATGAAGATGACATCGAAAAAGCGCTAGCCATCATGCAGGACGAAGTGGCAAAACATCCTTTATTTATTGACACCCGAACTCCTGAAAATATTGCAAACAACACCCCTTTAGTCGTTGCCAGAGTTATCGCTCTGGCCGATTCAAGTGTAAATCTAAAAGCATGGGCCTGGGCTAAAAATCATGGTGACGGTTTTATTATGTACTGCGATTTATTACAAAGCATCAAAAAACGCTTTGATCAGGAAGGTATTTCTATTCCTTTTCCGCAAAGAGAAATAACGATTAAGAATAAAGAAAACTAAAATTTAGATGATGATTTTAAGATACACATTCCTCCTATTTTTTATTAGCTGTGCAAATAATTTCAAATTAAACGCGCAAACACAAGCCAAAATGAATCAAACCGCCATTACTAGCTATAAAAAGGCCGATACTGAACTAAATAAAGTCTATCAAAAAGTCTTAAAAATTTTAAGCGAATCAGAAAAAACGCTTTTTATTAAAGCTCAAAAGGATTGGCTAAAATTTCGTGATTCGCATTGTAATTTCGAAATCGAACAATACAAAGGCGGAAGCATTCAACCTTTAATTTTTTATAATTGTTTGGAAGAAAAAACCAGACAAAGAATCAATGATTTGAATTCTATTTTAAAAGAAGAATCCCGATAAAACAATTACCCATTTTAACCTATATTTGAAAACCTAAAAAAATAATTACAATGTTTACTATAGATCAAATTAAAGCGGCGCATGCCAAAGTAAAAACCGGAGCCGATTTCCCCAATTATATTCAGGACTTAATTAATCTGGGCGTAAAAGGTTATGACACCATTGTAACCGATGGACGTGTTTCCTATTATGGAGACAACGACTTTGAAGTAAGTAGCGAAAAAAAATACGATGCTATTCCGATTGCTGCTGTTGCCAACAAAGAACGTTTCATTGAGTTTTTGGTCATGCATCAGGATGGTCAAACTGATTATCCTACTTTTTGCCAACATGCCGCTGTATGTGGTATTGCTAAATGGCGTGTGGATATTATCGAAATGACTTGTACTTATTATGATAGCTCAAACACCCCTATTCTAATTGAAAAAATCCCTGAATAAATTTATATTAAATCAATTTTTCCATATCAACCCACCATGAAAAAAATACTAGTAACACTTTTTAGCGTTTGGAGTTTTAGCTCGTTTGCCCAAACCCATTCTATAAAAAACAGCCCAAAACTTACAGAAGCCTCTCCCGAAAGTGTTGGCATGTCAAAAGAAAGATTAGAACGTATCGACCAAATGCTTAACAAAGCCGTTGCCGATTCAGAAATTCCCGGTGCTGTAGCACTTGTTGCTCGCAAAGGAAAAATTGTTTATCTGAAAACTTTTGGAATGGCCGACAACAATTCTTCTAAAAAACTAAATACGGATGCCATTTTCAGAATCGCATCACAAACTAAAGCCATAACCACTACAGCCGTTATGATGCTTTGGGAAGAGGGAAAATTCAAACTGGATGATCCTATTTCAAAATACATTCCTGAATTCAAAAATCCGCAGGTTTTAGATTCCTTATATCCAGATGGAAAATACACAATCAAAGCTGCAAAGAGAGAAATCACCATTCGTGATTTAATTACTCACACTTCCGGAATTGGATACGGTCAAATTGATGGCGATTCCCGTTTTAAAAAAATATACCAAGATGCAGGTGTAACCGATTTATTTACTACAAACAAAATTAGCATAGCCGAAAGTGTAAAAAAATTAGCCAAATTGCCTCTACACCACAATCCCGGAGAAAAATTCACTTACAGTGAAGGACTAGATGTTATTGGATATTTTATTGAAATTATGTCAGGTATGCCAATGGACGAATATTACAGAACACATATTTTTGAGCCATTAGGAATGAATGACACCTATTTTTATCTACCTGAATCTAAATCCAACCGATTGGTTACGGTTCAAACCAAAGAAAATGGAAAATGGATTCCGTTTCCAACTACTTTTTACGACACCAATTATCCAATTAAAGGAGCTAAAACTTTCTTTTCCGGTGGTGCAGGATTATCGAGCACTGCCAAAGATTATGCTACTTTCCTTCAAATGTTTTTAAACAAAGGCGAATATAACGGCATCCGATTACTAAGCCGTACCACTGTTCAATTTATGCTTTCAAACCAAATTGGAGAAATCTGGAGCAAAACCGATGCAGGTCATGGCTTAGGGTTCCGAATTTTGAATCAAATGGGCGAAGATTTAGGCGGTCAGGGAAGCGCTGGGACTTTTAACTGGGGTGGTTATTTCAACACCCAATATTTTGCTGACCCGAAAGAAGAATTAATTGGGATTATCCTAAAACAAACACAAAGGACATCTGACAACACCGGCTGGAAATTCCAACTTTTAGCTGAACAAGCCATTGATGATTAAGACATTTTAATTATTAAAAAATTCCAAAGCGATTTCAAAAACAGAAATCGCTTTTTTTGACTCAATTTTTAATAACAAGCAAGATTTTTTCAGATATAAATTAGAATTCCTTAAATTTACGAATAGAAGCTTCTTTTTTAAAATCCACTTCATTCAATTATTACTGTATTATAAATTTAAACTATAAAAATGACCTCTTTTAGCAAGCATCTTACTTTTCGTTGGGCCGATTTAGACCCAAATTTTCATGTGCGCCATAGTGTATATTACGATTGTGCCGCCCAACACCGAATGGAAATTTTGGACAGTCTGGGACTAAACCTCAAAGTCTTTCAAAAAATGCATTTTGGTCCCGTATTATTTAGAGAAGAATGTATATTTAGAAAAGAAATAAAACAAGGTGATTCGGTTTACATTCATACCACTATTGCTAAAATGAGAGTCGATGCTTCCCGTTGGTCTATTTCACATGAATTTCGCACCGAAGACAATTTACTTTGCGCTACACTTACAGTTGACGGCGCCTGGATGGATACCAAATTACGTAAACTAATTGACCCCGTTCCGGAAATAGCTGTCAATGCCCTTTCAAGTATCCCAAAAAGTGAGGATTTTATCGAGTCGTAAGAAGTTATATAACGATGTCATACTGAGCTTGTCGAAGTGCAGCTCATACTTTAATTCTAAATTAAGTCTTCGACAGGCTCAGACTGACATAAAAAACTATAAATGATATTTAACCATGAAAACTAAAGTAGGAATTGTATTTTCCGGAGGCGGTGCCCGAGGTATTGCCCACTTAGGATTACTCAAAGCATTAGAGGAATTTGGAATCAAAGCTTCCATTGTATCCGGAACCAGTGCAGGTGCCATTGCAGGTGCTTTTTATGCTGCGGGTTATTCGGCTACAGAAATTTTGAACATTCTAAAAAAAGGACAAATCTTTAGTTTTTCAAATTTGTTAATCAAAAGACAAGGACTCTTTGCCATGAAGGGATTCCACGATATTTATTCAGAATGCTTTCCTAAAAACTCATTCGAAGATTTAGAAATTCCTCTATACATTACTGCAACTGATATCTTAAAAGGCGAATTAGTCTATTTTAACTCAGGTAATCTCTCTCACGCCATCATGGCTTCTTCCTGCCTGCCTTTGTTATTCCAACCTGTAAATTACAATGACACTTTATATGTTGATGGTGGTGTTATGAATAATTTCCCTATCGAACCCTTATTAGGACAATGTGATGTCATCATTGGCAGTTATGTCAATTCGATAAAAAAAGAAGTCGATAAAGTCAGTATGAATAACATTCTGGATCGTTGCTTCCATTTGGCTATGAAAAGTTCTGTTGAACAAAAAACACATAGCTGTCATCTCTATTTCGAACCACCTAATATGAGCCAATTTAGCCTTTACAATCTAAAAAATGCCGACGAAATTTTCAGATACAGTTATCATTATGCCCTAACATTGGAACATAAAATCAAATCATTGAATATCGAATTTTAATTTTTTAGAACACCGATTAGAAAAATTATACTAATTAAAATAATCTTTATTTCTGGCAATTTTTATAAAATGTATAATCTGGTTTTCAATGTTTTTTTTAAACACAGCTTGTGAAAATTAGAATAATCTGTGACAATTTATATGATTTCTATAATCTGTGTTCCAAAATTCCTTATCGCTGACTTCTGTATTCTGCCTTCTAATTTCTAATTATTATCTTTACGCTCCATAAAAAAACCTTTTTTGATGAATACTGCCAGCCATTGGAACATTTTACTATCCAATCAAATCAATAAAAAAGAATTCATAAACACCATTCTTTCCGGAAATGCCACTGCCGAATTAGCGCCTTTTAATACCCTAAAAGGCATTTTATATTCGGATTTAGCTATTGACCATTTCATTCAAAAAGAATTCCAGTATCTTGAATTGACTGCAGTAGATTCCAACCGAAAATTAAGCACTTTTTCGTCCGGCCAACGCAAAAAAAAATTCCTGCAATATTGCATTGCCCAAAAACCGGATTTTATCATTTTTGACAATCCGATGGATCATTTAGATCAGGCATCCCGCGTGGAATTATCCAAAGCTTTACAAGAAATGGCTTCCCATATCAAAATCGTCCAACTCATCAATCGGGCTACCGATATATTACCTTTTATTACGAATAATCGCCAAATCAATTCCGACGCTTTTGTTCTGGAAAACATTTCGCATACGCCACACGAAACCAAAATCATCACACAATCCGCAATTCCACATGCGGTCCATCCTATCGAATACCACCAAAAAATATTGGTACAAATGAACAATGTATCCGTTAGTTACGAAGGTCGTCCTGTGGTAACTAACATCAACTGGACCATCCAACAAGGGGAATTCTGGCAATTAATCGGTCCTAATGGTTCCGGAAAAAGCACCCTTTTATCTTTGATAAATGGTGACAGTCCAAAGGGTTATGGACAGGATTTACACCTTTTTGGACGTAAAAAAGGAAGTGGCGAAAGTGTGTGGGATATCAAGAAAAACATTGGTTATTTTGCCACCAACATGACCAGTTTGTTTACCAGAAATCATACCCTGGAACAAATGATTCTTTCCGGTTTTTTTGATTCTATCGGTTTGTATGATCTGCCTACCACCCTGCAAAAAAATATTGCCGATCAATGGCTGGAACTTATCGGGATGAAACATTTAAAAAATCAAATGTTCAAACGCCTTTCGGTGGGACAACAACGCCTGGCAATGATTGTACGTTCGGTTTTAAAACATCCGCCTTTGGTCATTTTAGACGAACCCGTGGAAGGACTGGACGATGACAGTGTGGCTATGGTGTGCCAATTGATCAATTTGCTCAAAGAGGAATCCAACATGACCATTGTGTATGTTTCGCACCGTATTGAAACTAATTTGGCTCCCAACTCCATTTTTGAACTCATTCCATCCAAAGAAGGTTCCATAGGAATAATAAAATAACAACATCACAAATCCGATTGTATCAGCAGTCGGATTTTTTTATGGGTGTGCCCTCGCCTCGTCAAAAAAAAGACGAGACGAGGTCGGGCTATTCGTTTCAATCTTTTTATAATTTCGCTATCGCTACATTATAAAAAGGATTTTCACTGCTATCCCTCACACTTCGTACACATTA
>JALRGZ010000274.1 GCA_023253295.1 Flavobacterium sp. | reverse complement strand
TGTTCTTCCCTAGTTGTTCTTCTCATTTACATTGTCCTGTATTGTTTTATCTTGTTAGTATAGGTATAGGTATAGGCATAGGTATAGGTATATGTATAGCTATATTTTGCCATTAGCAATATTAAAAAAGAAAATCGGGCGCTTCATCAATGAAACTGGCAAACTTGAAAGATCAAGTTTAGGAGCACACCAAGCTTGCAATTCGGTACGAGATTTGATGCCACTCTCCGCTGACCCGTGACCAGATTGCTGCTATGAACGATGTCATCCGCAACCGTCAGAGTAACCGTAAAGCCTGTGGCAATAATTCCATCGAGTGTCAATCCGAGTGTATCTGTGACATCAACATTACCAAGAATCGCTGAAGTAACACCACAGGCTGCAATTGCGGTAAAAGTGAGTGGTGTTTCTGAAAACAACAATAATTCATTTGTAACAGCAAGTGGAAAAATTGAATCCGAAAACAGTGCAAATCTAAGCACCAGAATGATGGGTTATGTTACCAAAGTTCACGTAAATGTAGGACAAAGAGTTAGTGCAGGACAATTAGTTGTAAGCATAAACAATACTGATTTACAAGCTAAAAAAGCACAAGTAGAAGCTTCTATTTTACAAGTAACTGCCGCTTATACTAATGCTAAAAAAGATTATGATCGTTTTGTTGCATTGTTTAAACAACAAAGTGCTTCTCAAAAAGAATTAGATGATATGACTGCTCGTTATGAAATGGCAAAAGCCGGACTCGAAGGTGCAAAACAAATGAGAAACGAAGTATTAGCTCAGTTTTCATATTCAAATATCACTGCACCATTTTCAGGAATTGTAACAAACACTTTTGTAAAAGAGGGTGATATGGCTAATCCTGGAATGCCTTTAGTAAGTATTGAAGGTGCTTCAAAATTACAAGTTACTGCAATGATTTCTGAAAACAGTATCAATGCCATTAAAAATGGGATGCCAGTAAATGTTTTAGTAAAATCATCTAATACAAAACTAACTGGTAAGGTAAGTGAAATAAGCCTTTCTGCAAAAAATACAGCGGGTCAGTATTTAGTAAAAATCAATTTGGATAAAACCAATAAAAATATTCTTGCCGGAATGTTTGTTAACGTACAGTTTCCAATTCAAAACGAAAGTAATGTAGCAGCTAACCAGCCTATCTTGATAGACGAAAGTGCTTTGATTACACAAGGACAATTAAAAGGGGTTTATGTTATTGACAATAATAATACTGCCTTTTTAAGATGGTTACGAATTGGGAAAAACTTTGGAAATCAAGTAGAGATTCTTTCTGGATTATCAGCCAATGAGCGTTATATTATTGCTGCCGAAGGCAAATTGTACAACGGAGCTTTGGTCAGTGTTCAGTAAAAAATTTGCTGTAACAGTTTATCAATTTGTCACAAATTTATAGTTAGTCATTAACACCGCGTGAGGGATAGCAGTGGAAATCCTTTTTATTTTGTCCTACTGAGCTTGTCGAAGTACAAAATAAAAAGGATGCCGCTTCAATCCTTTACGCAAAGTGGGTTATGATAAGTTTTTTTCGAGAATTTAAATATATATGAGTCAAATTCCATTCTGTTTAGGTCGAAGTATTCTATTGATTATTTGTTATAATTATTTATTAGTTTTTCTTAAGTCAATAATTTCTTTATAAATCATAAATGATAATGTTTTTTCAGTAGGAACTCGATATGCACCTTTTGCCTTCATTAAATATGCTGATATTGCCGTCATTTCCCAACCGTCATATTCGTCAGCATTCCATTTTCGTTTGATTAATTTTTCAAGTTTCTGCTTTTGACCATATTCTTTTACGAAATTAATGTCTGTTTTAATTTTATCATCTAAATGTGGATTTGCCCAACTCCAAAGCCAAGTATTAGATATCTTTGATATACTTCCTACTTGTTCATACTTAATTATTATTTTATCAATTCCTTTGTCAGAAAAGATTAAAGTTCCTTTTTCTTGGTCATAAAACCAATTTTCATATTTTCCAATTCCATATTTTTCCTCAACTTCTTCTTGTTGCTTGTTTAGGTGTTCGTACGAAATTTCACTTAATTTTTCAAACTTTTTTGTGTCATGTGGAGTGATTAAATTTTCATCTTGAAGATCATTAATAAAACTTTTTTGTTCAGATTTTTTTCTGAAAAATGAAAATATTGACATGGATACTAATAGTGAAATTGTTATTAAGGTTTTGTTTTTCATAATGTTATGTCTGAATAGTGAATATAAACAACACAATTACATATATTTTCTATTCTAAGCTTGCTTATTTTGTTTTTCAAATATATAAAATATCTTACAAGAATTTGAGTTGTTATGTTTTAGTAAAGTGCAGATTCAGCTAGTTCAATGAATATATTTAAAAGAAAAAGGATGGCTTTAAAAACCATCCTTTTTTATTGAGAATTATTGATTCGTCTTGGTAGTATCCGCTACTTTTTTCTTCTTATTAAACAAACCGTTTATCAAATCGGTAGCTTTGGTTTTTACCTCTTCTTTCGCTTTTTGTTGGACTTCTTCTTTAGTAGTTGGAACCACGGTTTTAGTGGTGTCTCCCGGTTTTTTGTTTTTGTTAATGATATCCGTTAAGGTCGAAGTTCCTTTGCTGACTAATTTTTCTTTTTGTTGTTGAATTAGTTGGTTTGTTAAGTTAGTCGCAGCACTTTTTAAATCGGTAGTTACTTTAGGTTTAGAAAAACTACCGGTCAATATCGCATTAATAGGTACGTTTTCCAGTTTAGCAGCATCTGAAGGCGTTAATTTCGAAATTAAAGCGTTTGCTTCAGTGCCTAAATATTTGGCTGGAACATTTAATTTGATGTTGTAATTCATACTTTGGTCAAAACCATGTGTTCCACCAATGGTAGCCTGAATATCCTGATATTTAATATTGAATGGTTTTACACTTACTTTTCCGTCTTTGAAAGAAACAGCAGCTTTTAAATCGTTTAAATTGATTTTGTTAAGATCTAAAAATTTAAGATTCGAAGTTAAAGCGGTCAACAAAGTGGAATTGTTAGCATTTATCGTACTGGAAAGAAATTGGCCTAATAAATCTCCGGTAATGGTTTTTAAATCAGGAGTCATTTCTACTGCATCTAAATTTCCGTTTAGTTTAATTGTCGAATTGATTTTTCCATTCACAATTCCGGCTATTGGAGCCAGTTTTTTTAGCATGTCCAATTGGGTGAAAGATTGCGCAATATCCACTTGGTTCAATCCTAAATCCATGTTGAATGTAGGCGTTTTTTCTTTGGTAGAAACCGCTCCATTCAATCCAATAGAACCACCAAAAATGGAAGTTTTGATGTTTTCCATGTTTAGTTTTTCGTCTTTTACGACTAATTTTCCTGAAACATCTTTCAAAGTTAAATTGTCATATAAAACCGTATTGGCTTTAGCGGTAAGTGTGCAATCTAAGAAAGCTGGGATTTTCATAGCTTCTGTTTTCTTTACCTCTGTTTTAGGGGCTTCTTCAGTAGTCATAAAATCATCAACAGCTAATTGATTAGAGGTTAAGTTGAAGTTTCCTTGAAGGTTTTGGTTTTTAAAAATATAACCATAGAAATTTTCTAAAACTCCCGTAACGTTCAGGTCGCTTTTTCCGGTTGATGCCTTGAATTGTTTTAGATTTACTCTCGATGGGTTGAAGGCTATTTCTGCTATGTTTATGTTCAGCGCTTTACCGTTTTCGTCAGTATATTTAAATCCGGAAAGGCTCATTGTTCCCGAATTATTGATGTTTTGGTATTGACTTTTTTCTACCGATTCCATGTCAAATTTGGTAGTAACATCAGCTTTCAGGATACCGCTTAATGGTTTGTCTAATTTAATTGGATAGGCTTTTGAAAAATTCCCCAAGTTTATTGTTCCTTTTAACATCGCATCTACTAAGGCATTTTGAGTGACGTTCTTGATATTTGCTTTGGCGTTAAAAACATCCTGATCTATACGGAAAGATAATTTGTCCAGGTTAACATAAGTATCATTTAAGATTCCTGTTTTATTAATGATTTTAGTATCGATAATAATATTTTGTACCGATTTTGGTAAATCCGGATATTGGAATGAAGCATTGTTAGAAGCAATTTCGATATTGAATTGCGGTACCGTTTTATCTGAATACAATCCTTTGGCAAAACCTGTGACTGTAAAATCTCCTGTGGTTTTTACATTGTCTAAATTAGCCGCATAAGCAGCAGGAATCACACCTAAGAAGTTTTTAAAAGAGGAAGTAGGAGTTTTGAATTTCAAATCATATTCCTGTCCGGCATCTACTAATTGAATGTATCCGTCAAATTCTAACGGCAATTGATTGATTAAAGCTTTGTTTTCTTTGAAAGTATATTTGCTTTTTTCTAAATCGATTCCTAAAACAGCATCCAAAGTTAAAGCCACATTTTTCATATAATTCACTTTGTCCATATCCAGACTGATTTTAGCTGTAGATTTGGTATCCAAATCTAATTTGGATGCAGCAAAATCACCGGTTCCTTCGTGATTCAGGCTGTCGATGACCATTTTTATTTTAGAACTTTCGTCAAAATAACGAAATTGGAAATTTTCTATTTTATACTGTTGTATGTTTAATGCCAATGGTTTGCTCTTAGACTCTTCGGTGGTTTTATCGTCTTTTAACGCAATATCATAATTTCCAACTCCATCTTTGTTAAAAATAATATTGATTAGTCCGTCCTTAGAATTAATTCCTTCTATGTTTATTGGTTCGTTATCTCCTTTAAAAAGTTCTTTAACAGACATTTTTAAATTCAATTCGCCCAAAGCAACTAAAGTATCTCCCTCAAACGGAGCTTTGTTGATGATGGCTAATTTTTCAATAGTAACATTGGCATTCGGGAAGTTTTTAAACAAACTTAAGTCAGCATCTGCAAAACTCACTTTAGCATCAACCTTTTGATTAATGGCATTGATGATTTTAGCTTTTATTTCATCCTTGAAAAAGTAAGGAATAGCAAATAAAGAACCGGCAAAAAGGAGAAAAATAATTCCGAAAATTTTTAGTGCTTTTTTTAACATAGCGATGGAATTTTAAATTTTATATGAGATGTTCTACTACAAAAATAATGCAATAGTGTTTAAGATGTTTATAATATTTTCATAATATGTTATATCATCTTAAGTTAGTTTCAGATGTAAAAAAAATCCGTTTAGCTCAAACGGATTTTTAGGTATTATGTTTTAAATTATCTTTAATTTATCACTAATAAATCGCCATTTCAAATGGGAGTAAAGCCTGTATTCCTTTTCGAGATTGGAATTTTTTAATTTGTTGTAAAAGTTGGTAATTTTCGTTTCCAATTTCCTCCTTGATGATATTTGCTTTTGAGCTTCCTAAAGGGAAATTAGAAAAAACATCATTAAGGTTTTTTTCGTATACAGGGAAATTTTGAGTGCTGTAATTTTGAGTTTTTGAAAGCTTAGCGGCTTCAACAATAGCTGCATTTAATCCACCTATTTTGTCAATAAGTCCTATTTTTAGAGCTTCTGAACCTGACCATACTCTTCCTTGGGCAATGGAGTCAACAGCGGCAAAATTCATTTTTCTGCCTTGAGCAACATGACTTATAAAGGTTTTGTACACATGCTCTATACCTTCTAATGTAACGGCTTTGAAATTTTCGTCCATTGGTACAAATGGGCTGTAGTCGGAAGCGTTTTCATGTGTTTTTACTTGTTCGATATTAATTCCTATTTTTTTTGTCAATTGGCTAAAATTTGGAAGTATTCCAAAAACACCTATAGAACCTGTGATGGTGTTATTTTGGGCAAAAATAGTATTGGCATTACAAGCCATATAATAACCTCCCGAAGCGGCATAATTACCCATTGAAACCACTATCGGTTTTACTTTTTTAGTTAATTCAACTTCTCTCCAAATCAAATCGGATGTCAAAGCATTTCCCCCCGGACTATCAATCCGCAATACAATAGCTTTTATATTTTTGTCTTTTCGGGCTTCCTGCAATGAGCGGCGCATAGAACCTTCGCCAATGGTGTTTACATCTCCTTCGCCACTCATGATTTCGCCTTGAGCATAGATAATGGCAATTTTATCTTCGCTTTCATTCATCAAGGCTGTTGAAATCATTTTATGAGTATAATCGCTAATGGATATTTTATTGTATTCTTTATTCGGCTTGATTTTTAATGCCTTTTTGAGGTCGTTGTGATATTTGTCTTCATAAGCAATATAGTCTATTAGTCCTTCTTTTTTAGCCATTTCAGGAGTTCGGGCTAATAATCTATTGGCAATTTGGTTTAATTTGTCAACTGAAATATTTCTGCTTTTTGCGATGTCATTTGCTACTGAATTCCAAATAGATTGTAGTAATGATGCTGTTTGTTCTCTGTTGGCATCACTCATTTTGTTTTCTAAGAAAGGTTCAACAGCGCTTTTGTATTTTCCGTGTCGTAAGACTTCCATTTTTACGCCCGTTTTATCCTGTAAGTCTTTGTAGAACATAATTTCAGATGAAAGTCCTTTGAAGTCTAATTCCCCCACAGGATTCAAATAAATACTAGAGGCAACCGAATTAAGATAATATTCTTTTTGAGTATAAGTATTGGCATAGGCCATAACAAATTTACCCGATTTTTTAAAGTTGGCTAAAGCGTTTCTTAAATCTTTGCTTTGAGTCATTCCTAAGTTGGATACATTATTCAAAATAGAAATTCCTTTGATATTATCGTCCATTGAAGCAATGTCGATGGCATTGATGATATCAGAAAGACCTATGTTTTCCTCTTCAGAGAAAAAGCTCATCCAAGGGTCTTTGTATTTACCTGCATAATCGTATTTTACATCTTCAAGATTTAATTCTAAGACTGAATTGTTTTTGAGAGATTCTGATTCACTTTCGCCGCCAAAAAGAGTAGCGATAAAAATGATTCCAAAAAACATTAACATTAAAAACACAAACAGACCTACAACAGTAGCGATAACATTGCTTAAAAATTTCATAATAGTATTCTTTAATTATGGAGCAAAAAGTAGCTTTTTAACGTTCTTTCCTAAAACGGATATACAGATACTTTGTGCAAAGATATTGCTAATTCTAAAATTCTTTAGTTAATTTGTGCTTAATATGAAAGCACAACATCAGGTTATTTTATCTATTGGTAGTAATCAAGGCGACCGACTTGAAGCAATTAAAGAATGTATTGCATTAATACATCAGGAAATAGGAACTGTGATACAAGTTTCCAGAGTTTATGAAACAGCTGCCTGGGGGTTTGATAGTGATGCTTTTTATAATTGTGCCTTGGTTTTACATACACATTTTTCGGCTTCTGAAGTCCTTTTGAAAGCCTTAGCCATTGAACAAAAATTAGGAAGAATTCGAAATAATGAAGGTGGTTATCAATCTCGTATTATCGACATTGATATGATTGCTTTTGATGAAGTTATAATCGATAGCGATATACTTACTATTCCTCATCCGTTAATGCAAAACAGAAAATTTGTGTTGTTCCCTTTTCAGGATTTAAAAGTGAATTGGAGGCATCCAGTTTTAGGAAAAAATATTACTGAATTGATAGCTGAATGCGTGGATGATGGCGAGTGTATTGCTGTAGCGTCTGTAGAAAATCCGCTTCAAAAATTCTCTTTTGAAAAGTTGAATTATATTGCTTTCGAGGGAAATATTGGTGCGGGTAAAACGACTTTAGCAACTAAAATAGCAGCTGATTTTGGTGCAAAAACATTTTTTGAGCGTTTTGCTGAGAATTCTTTTTTGGAAAAATTTTATAAAGATCAGGAGCGTTATGCCTTGCCGTTAGAACTTTCTTTTTTGGTGGATCGTTATCAGCAGATTGCAGATGATTTGGCAACTTTGGATTTACAAACTGATTTTTTAGTGGCCGATTATCATGTTTTTAAATCTTTGATTTTTGCAAAAGTTACTTTGGAGGAAGAGGAGTATCTGTTGTACAAAAATCTTTTCGAAATTATTTATAAAGAAATTCCAAAACCAGACTTGTATGTGTATCTACTACAGCATCCCGAACGCTTATTGGAAAACATAAAAAAACGTGGCAGAGATTACGAACAAGAAATTTCTGCTGACTATTTAGAACAAATCAATAACGCTTATATAGCCTATTTAGACTTGCAAAAAGATTTGAATGTTTTAATTATCGACGTAACCAATCGGGATTTTGTGAACAATCAATCGGATTATCTTTTTATTTTAGAGGAAATTCAAAAGAGAGTTCATTTGTAGTTTATCTTTTTAAAGTAAAATGTCCTCTGATTTCCGGTTTTCCCTCTTCTAATTTTATCACATACCAATAATCATTTGCCGGTAATAAAGCTCCGTTGAAAGTCCCGTCCCAATTGGGATTAGCATAGTTTAGGAATTTTATAAGTTTTCCGTAACGATCAAAGATTTGTACAGATGCATTAGGGTATTTTGTCATTCCTTTGATTCCCCAATAGTCATTATAGGAGTCATTGTTTGGTGTGAAATATTTTGGAATACCAACCACAATTACACTTTTAGGAACTACACCACAGCCGTTTTTGTCATTAATATAAATTTCATGAATTCCCGCTGGGACATTATTAAATTGGTTAGAATCCTGCCAAAAATTAGTTGGATCATCTAAACTGAATTCGTAATCTCCGGGCCCGCTAACATTAACAGTAATAGTATTTACATCTGTTAAATCAATTACATCTATTGATTCAATTGTTGCAATGTTTGAAGCATTGACATTGATGTTTCTTATTCGGCTACAACCAAAACTATTGATAACTTCTACGCTGTAATTTCCAATACTATTTACTTGTAATGTTGGGTTATTGTAGTTTAAATCTACATCGTCTTTTTTC
>JALRGZ010000236.1 GCA_023253295.1 Flavobacterium sp. | reverse complement strand
TATTGAACATCAAAAAAATCTTTATGTCCTGTGAGACATCGGTATTTGCTATAAAATAACCCTTACCATGAAAAGCCTCTAAAATCCCCATTTTACGAAGAATATTATATCCTTTTTCAATGGTTACTCTAGAAATTTCGTACTGAAAGCTAAGTTCATTAATAGAAGGCATTGCATCTCCTTTTTTCAAAATCCCCTGCTTTATTGCGTTTAATATAGCATTAACCAATTGCTGATATTTTGGCGTAGCCGAAAATTCATCGATACTAAGACTGTCTATTTTAGAAGTTTTTTTCATTTTGCTTTTGCTAAAAATTGCTTTTTTAGCAACGTTTACATTTTTATCAAAAAAAAGGGAGTATCAAAGATAGTAATTTCAACAAAAACAAAAGCTTGTTACCAGATTTTAGTAACAAGCTTTTATTTATAAAATTGCTATTGCTTTTAATATTTCACCAGTTTAGTTTCTCCATTTTTAAAGAATATATTCACTGTGTTTTCCTGATTTGAATACGCTATCTTATTAACTGGCAACAATTCATTAATACTCCATTTTTCTCCTGATTTTTTCCATAGCATTAATGTGGCGTAAATTGTCGATTTGTCTTTTTGAGGAACAAAATTCGTCACGACATTAATAACCGAACTTTCGTTTGCTTCAGGATGTAAACCATTTGTCATAACTACTTCTGTTTTATCCCAACCTAAAAACGGAACCATTGCCAATTGGTACTTGCCATTATCAATGATAGTTACTTCGTGATTTTTTACTTTTCTAATAGTCGTTTTAATTTCACCCTTCAACTTTGGTAAGGCATAATGTCCCAATCGCATTTCAAGTGGCACCGAACTATTATTTTTATCCACTCTCAAAATTCCGTTTGCCATAGGAATATCAGCCAGATTGAATTTTACATTCGAATCTGTTTCCAACTCAACATCACGATAATAAATACCATCTTCAAATTTCTTAAAAGTATACAATCTAAAAGCTTCCCATTTATCCAACTTATTTTTGACAACATAATTCATGGCTACTTCTCCATTGTCGCCATCGGCTTGCCAAGGAAAAGCACTGCTATAGGATAAACGATTGTAATTTTCGGTAGACCTGAATTTTTGCCAATCGTCTTTTACTTTTTCATGACACCAGGCTCTCACTTCAGAAGCTCCGATATTTGGATAATCGGTAATTAAAATTTCAGAAGCCCCTTGGTATTTATTATAGACTTTGTCTTTTTTAAATTCGGTTTCCCAAGCGCCATTATTTTCCTTAGCCGTCCAAAATGGATTATCATCCGGAACTAACAAACCTAAAAATGCTTTTCCCATCCAATATACACTTCCCCTACAACTGTAAATTTGTACTGCAGGTTCAAAAGCACCGTAAAAACCTAAAGTAGGGACATCATCCTTCATGAAATCAGGATGTGTAAAAAATTGCTTAATAACTCCCGAAGCAATTCGTCTCATCCAGCCATAATTGGTATCAGTTGCTCCCTCAAATCCCATTAATGGGAAAGGAATAATAGAACCTGTTCTATAACTAATACTTCTTCCCCACATAACCATTTCACCATTTTGACTAAACAAATAAGGATAATTGTATTTTAAATCTTTGAAATTCTCTTTAAACCTGGTTGCATATTCGGGATAATACTTTTTACCAAAATACTCCGACCAAATACTTCCGTACATTTGAAAAGCCCACATACTGTAATAATCATATGCAGGACTATCATTATACCAACCATTCCCACGATAATCTTTTAGCGATTTATCTAAATATTCTACCAATAATTTTTCATTGACTTCGTACCCCTGCTCTTTGAAAAAACTTAATACAAAAATGTTGAAAAACTTCCAGTTAGAATTCACTGTCGGTCCATCTCCATAACTCAACATAGTTTTAGCCAAAGCATCTTTTTGTTCCTGAGTCAACGGATCCCATAAAACCTCAGGATTGGTTAAAAAGGAAACCGCCAAGGCTCCAAATTCTACTAAATTTTGACTTGGACCACCATTCTTAGAACGTGGCACAATATAAGACGAACTTTTAGGATCGGTTAATCTGGTGATTTGGTATCTGTAATAATCAGCTACTTTAACATTATTGATTACCAATGATGGATTTTCTTTTAAAAGTGGTGAGGCTATAAACAGCGTTCGGCATAAACCCTCCAATTTTTCTGTAGGTATCTGCCCTTCATTCTGTGGATAACTTTTTCCTTGCTGTTTTGGAAACTTCATTGGATCATCTAAAGAATGGATATAACCAAAAGCTCCTTGTAAAAGATACTTAGCGGCATCTTTCCAATGCTGCTTAGTCATTCCAGTATAAGGACTCAATTGATAATCTGGTTTTTTAATTTCAAAAACAGAGCTACTACTTATAGATTGCTGAGCAATTAAGGATATTTGGAATAAAAGCAATAATAGAAAGAAAAGTTGTTTTTTCATGTTGATGGTTAAATGGTTAAAAGAATGAATTAGGTTATACTTCAATAAACAAAAAAGACAAAAATACTAGGGCGTACTTTTGTCTAATCTTTTATTTTGCTTGAACAGGATTGACTCCTTGATGGGTTGGTACAACTTGTTTTATTGTTCCATCTGTATTAAATTCCAACTTATCAATACATACCTCACGATGAAAACCTGCTGAATCTCCCATATTTATTCCATTAGGATATGGAAAACGATGATAAACAATATACCACTCATCTTTATTAAGAGTTTTAACAACTGAATTATGTCCTGTAGCATAGATTCCCTGTTCTTTATTTCCTTGAATTACAATGTTGTTTTTAGGAATTTCAATAGGTCCTACAGGCGATTTTGATATTCCGTAACGCACTTTATAATTAGGGCTTCTGGTATCATCCTCACTCCATAGGAAATAATAATTTCCATTTCTATAAATAACATAAGTACCTTCTCTAAAAGTATTATCAACCTTTATAATTTTCGTACTTCCTTCTTTTAAAGAAACCATATCTTTATTCAATTCGGCTACAGCCATATAACCATTCCCCCAATATAAATACGATTTTCCTGTTTTTGGGTCTGTAAAAACATCCGGATCAATTTCCTGTCCTCCATTGACACCTTCCGGTCTGGAACTAACTAAAGCTTTTCCGCTATCTTTAAAAGGTCCTGTAGGATTATCTGACACCGCTACTCCTATTTTTTGAGCAGCAGTAAAATAGTAGAAGTATTTGTATTTCCCCTTTATTTTTTTCTCAACAATACATGGAGCCCAAGCATTTCTATTGGCCCAAGAAACGTCTTTTTTAAGATCTATAATAATTCCTTCATCTTTCCAATCGACTAAATTATCCGATGAAAAAGTTTTAAAATAATAGCCTGACCATCCATCAAATCCATCACTCGTAGGATAGATATAATATTTCTTGGTTTTATTCGAATATAAAACTTCCGGATCAGCATAAAATCCCTCTAAAACTGGATTATTATTGATTTGAGGATATGCCGCAGGTTTACCCCATTTAGCAATTAATCGTTTTAATTCAGAACGTGTGATAGGTAAAATAGTTCCGTGACGTGGATGAAAATCCATTGAAATATCATTATCAATTACTGTAAAATGTTCCAAATCTTTGGTTTTAGTAAATTGATATTTTCCTTTCATGTACATATCGTACATCAATATATATTCGTCAGAATGATTCAGTTTAAACACACTTGCTCCTTCAACAGCCTCTTTTGTTTGTTGCAAATAATTATCATTTTCTGTCCAGATACCAGAAGTTAAGTCGGTTGTTGTGGCTACTTTTATACCCGGAGTATTCGTTTCTGTTTTATAAAAAAGGTGATAAACACCATCTTTTTCAATAATATCCCCATCAATACAAGCATTTTTAGACTTTGGCACAAATAACACTTTTGGCTCCGATTCTAAAGCTGTAAAATCCTTATTGGCATAAGCATAGTAAATAATATCTGGACCTCCCGCATGCTGCATACTGAAATATATCATGTATTTACCCGCTTTTGCATCATAAATAGTTTGTGGTGCCCAAACTCTCTTCAAATTTTCATTTCCTGAAAAAGTGGTTTGGATATTTACTACACTACTTTTCCAATTTACTAAATCAGTACTTTTTAGTAACACCATCGCGCGATTAGAATCCCAACCTTTATGAGAAGTCATATCAGTCAAAACCATATAAAAGGTTTTGCCGTCTTCGCCTCTCAAAATATGTGGATCACGAACTCCTCCTGTAGAACTGATTAATTTACTATCAATAACCGGTTTGTTGTCATTTAAATGATAATAATGATAGCCATCAGGACTAATGGCATATCGAACTGCCTCTTCTTCAACACTATTTCCTGTAAAATACACAAATAAATAAGCCGATAAATCTTTCTCGGCTACAACAGGAGGAACTCCCTTAGTATCCTGTGCCTGTAAAAATTGAACCAGCATTACCAATAATGCTAAACTGTATTGTAACTTTTTCACTATTTTTTTAATTTTAATTTATAAAGAACCGAAGCGTGTGCTTTTAAAACCACAGCTACTTCATCATTAATTATTCCAAGTTTTTTTCCTGTCCACAGATTAGTCACATCCGCATTTTTAATTCCAAAATCGGATAATTTTACTGCTACTTTTTCACCATCCCTATCTGAAATATTAAACAAAGCCAGGTAAACACTTCCATCTTTAGGATTTCTTGAAGTTACTGCTACTTTACCATCCTTTTGGAAAAGTTGCTTAACATCGGTACTTTCACGTTGCATTTTTACCACTTCTTTATTGGTCAATAATGATAAAGTAAAGGCGTCATTACTGGGTAAATCCCCTCCAAAAAATAAGGGTGATTTAAAAATATTGAAAAATGTTATCAAAGTATATTGTTCGTCCTTGGTTAAACGAGACATTCTGTCCTCACCGCGTTCCCCTCTTACCGAAATTCTTCCCAAAGGAATCATATCGCAATCAGGCCAGGTTCCCGGCGCAATGTATGGATACCATTTTTGAGCTACATCCATTAAATGAGTAATGTGAGGCCAAGTATCCCAAACATCATCAACCATACGCCACATATTAGCATGTGAACTTACGTGAGCTGCTGCCGAAATTGGCGTTTCTCCTGGTGAAGTACTTAAAACAATTTTTCGTCCGCATTTATCAATTGCCTTTCTGATTAGGTTAATCTCACCTTCATGGTACGGTCTTGACAAATCATCAATTTTGATAAAATCTACTCCCCATTGCGCATACAATTCGAATAAGGAATCATAATATTCCTGAGCACCCGGTTTATCAGCAACGATAGTATAATTGTCTTTTAACCATTGGCATTGTAAGGCTGTAGTATAAATTTGATCGGCAGTAATTCCGTTAGCTCCTTTAATTGGTAATTTTTCTTCAACTGCTTTTTTTGGAACACCGCGCATGATATGAATCCCGAATTTCAATCCTTTTTTATGAATATAATCAGCTAAAGGTTTAAAACCCTGACCTTCTTTTGCTGAAGGAAATCGGTTTAATGCTGGTAAATATCTACCATATTGATCCATTACATAACGAGGATCTTTTTGATTATATCCTCCTGCTTTATCATTTTCAACAAACCATCTGATATCAACAACAATATACTCCCAACCATATTTTTTCAGGTTTTTGACCATATAATCGGCATTAGCCTTCACTTCATGTTCTTCAACAGTAGGACCGTAACAATCCCAGCTATTCCATCCCATTGGAGGTGTTTGAGCCCATTGTTTAAAATCTGTTGATTGAGCTTTAGACGTAATTGATAATAAAACAATTCCTAATGTAAGAGCAATTTGATTTCTAATTTTCATTTTTGGTTTTTATATGTGTTAATAGTACACTTCAAATATAGTAAAGTTTATTTTTACTATAAACAGCTTAGCTGCCCATTAAAAAATGGACAGCTAAGTATCTACTAAATTTATTATATTCTAAAACGTTCCTATTCAACATTAATAGTAACTTCAGTACTTTTTAACCATGGACTACTAAACTCAACTTTAATGGGCTCTTTAGTTCCGTTAGCCTGAACATAAACTAAAATATGTCCGTGAAAAACACGTTGTACATTATCCGTATAATCAGTCATATCGCTGTTATTTCCTGCTTCTAATCCTAATAAATTTCCTGATTTACTCACTTTACAAGTAATTTCATTATCTGAAATAAATACAGGAATTCCATTTTCATCTACAAGCTGCAACATGATTTCGGCAACACCTTTATCATTTTTGATAGTCTTGTCTGCGCTTTTTACAGTTATAGCATAAGGTTGTTTCGAACTGTTAATTGAATAACGACTTACTTCTTTTCCATCTTTATTTAAACCTACAGCTTCTAATTTACCTGCTTCAAAAGGAACATCCCAAGCAATAATACCTGTTTCCTGATCATAGTCTTTCACTTCACCTACAACTTTACCGTCTAATTCCAAACGAGCCTTAGCAGCATTAGTATAACATACCACTCTTATCATTTGGTCATCGTTATAATTCCATGAAGCCCAGGCATCCATTGAAAGTTCTTTTCTATTCCAATCGTTTAGACTATAAGTTCCAATATAAATCATTGGTTTTTCTGACCAAAGTGACTGACGGAAATAACCTCTAGGTTTGATTATTCCAGAAAAATCAACTAATCCAGAATAAAATCCTCTTGATGGCCAACGACCTGATTCACCTAAATAATCAATTCCAGTCCATAAAAACTGACCGAAAATATGCTGGTTGTTTTTTACTGCTAACCAAGCCTCATAATCATGACGGTTTTCGCTACCAAAAATGACACGTTTTGGATATTTTTTATGATCAGATTGGTATTTACTTTCCGTATAATTATATCCTGTAATATCTAATGCACCCGGATATTCAGTTTCATTTGACATTGCTACACCTGCTAAACCTGCAGTTGTTGGTCGGGATTTATCATATTTTTTAACAGCAGCTACTAAACGTTTTGCAATGGCTCCTAAACGCATCGCGTCCGGAGCGTCTTTTTTATATCCTCCGTAAGCAGCCTGAGAGAAACCTGTATCTCCTCCTCCGTCAAGAACAGGGTGCGAATAAGGATCATTTGGATAATCTACTTCATTACCTATACTCCATGCAAAAACAGAAAGATGATTTCGATCACGACGTACAAAATCTTCTAAATCTTTTTCAGCCCAATCAGCAAAAATATCATACGAACCTTCGAAACCAGGTGTTCCTTGATTCCATCCTTCTAACCATTTGCGCTTAGGAAATTCCCATTCGTCATAAGCTTCGTTTAAAACCAATAATCCTAACTGATCACATAATTCATAAAAATCAGGTGCCTGTGGATTGTGACTTGTTCTAATTGCATTTACACCGATTTCTTTAAGCGTTTTCAATCTTCCTTCCCAAACTTCACGAGGAACTGCAGATCCTAATACTCCGGCATCATGATGTAAACAAACACCTTTTACTTTCATCCATTTGCCATTTAAAGCAAATCCTTTATTAGCATCAAAAGTAAAACTACGGAAACCTGTTTGAGTTAATGAAACATCTATTGGTTGACCATTTTTTAACACTGTCGTTTTTAATTGGTACAAATTAGGATGCTCCAAATCCCATAATTTAGGATTATTTACTTTTAGCTTTGTGGCAACTTTAGCCGATTGATGAGCAGAAATTACAACTATATTAGAACTTTTTGCTACTACTTTACCATCTTTTGCAATCAGTTCATTTAAGACTGTTACATTTGATTTTTCTGAAATTCCATTTTCAACATCAACTTCTACATTTAATATTCCAGTCTTTTTATTTACTTCTGGATATGCATAAACACCCCATTGTGCTATATGTATCGGATTAGCATAAACCACCCAAACATCTCTATAAATCCCTGATCCAGTGTACCAACGAGAATCGGCACTTTGACTATGATCTACACGAACAGCAATCGTGTTTTCAGCTCCGTATTTAACAAAAGGAGTGGCATCATAAGCAAAAGAAATGTATCCATTAGGACGTTTTCCTAAAGAATGTCCGTTTATAAAAACTTCACTTCTGTTATACACTCCTTCAAAATAGAAATATACTTTTTGACCTTTTTTTGCAGAAGGAATTTCCATTGTTTTTCTATACCAGGCAATTCCTCCCGGTAAAAAACCGGTAGCACTAGCTAAAGTAGGACTTAATTGTCCTTTAATGCTCCAATCATGAGGAAGTGCAATTTTTTGCCATTTACTATCATCATAAACAGCTTTATGAAAATCCTGTTTGTCTTGCAAAATAAATTTCCAATGACTATTAATTTTTTGCGCATCTCCAAATCCTATCTGACTAAAAACAGACATATATGAACATGAAAGAATTGCTAAAAATATTTTTTTTGTTTTTAACATAAATTAATTTTTTAAATAAAATGAGAATCATTCCATTTTAGGAACTTTAAAATCAATTTGCTATAAAAGCAAAGAAATAATTTAAAAATTATAACTAAGAGGGACAAATTCGTAAATTAAGAACTAATAATTTGTTTTTAATTGTAATTCCCTACATATGAAACAACAGCTCTTGCTGGAATTTCAAAATTAGTTGCTGTAACATCACTTCCTTTTTTCAAACTCATCGTAGCTGAAGTTATATAAGGAGTTAATGTATTGTTTGTAAGTGTTCCTCCTGAAAGATTCAAACTATATGTTTTAGCATTATCGCTGATATTAACAGCTACAATTACAATTTTTTTAGCTACTTCATCTTTATAAGCGGTTACCATTACGTCAGTTGTAGCGGCTGCATTATCAAAATTAGGTATTTGTACTCTTTGCATGCCTGGTTTAATAAAGAATGAAAAATTACCTAAAGCCCACAAAGTCTTAGAATCTCTAACATAACCGTCATATTTACAATAATTTTCATCTCCGGCTCCATTAGTTACTCCATTGTCAACATATACTAATCCGTCTTTATAATCACCACGGCTAACAGCTGTCCACCATTGCCATGAGGTAACTCCTCCAATTGAAATATCTGTACTAATAATTCGGGCAACCCATAGAGCTGTCTGAATTCCTAAATCTCTTCCATGCCCATTACCTCCTGGAATTTCTGATGCACCTGGACTTTCTAAAATTGAATATTCTGAAGCCCAAACACTTAAACCAGGGATAGTATTAGCCCTATTTGCTAATAATTGTCTGGAAGAAATTAATTCGCTTAGTGGCCAAGCTTGCCAATAACTATGCCCCGAAATAGTTTTCTTAACGTTACTCAATCCTGCAATATTTTTTGTCGAATTAGGAGCAAAGAAATAATCCATCTGATTAGATCTATTTTCTTTTCCACTTACTGTTTTGTATAAAGGTTCAAAAGCACCTGCTTCACCTACAACAATTTGTGATGTTAATCCCTTATCTTCTAATTTAGGAGCCAAGGTATTTACAAAACTATAAATATTAGCATTAGAAGCCGGAGAACCTTCCTGCCCACTTCCATCCCATTCATATTGTGGCTCATTAAAAGGGCTGATGTAATCAATTGTTAAATTATGAACCGAACTCAATTTATCAATAGCATTTACCCAAAAATCAGCTAATTCAGGCATTTTACCATCTTTTAAATTATAAAAAGTATTGATACTGGCATGTGCTTTTCCATTTTGAGTTAAATAAACAGGCGCACTATTTGTAAAAGCTAATAATTTATCGACACCACGATCTTTAGCCGCTTTCATAAACCATACCTGACCTGCCTGTTTACTCATATCATAAGTTACTCCATCTGTTGTAAAACACTCGGTACGTCTCCATTCATCAGTAATATCACTGGCACTACCTTGTTCAGTACTTCCTGCTCCCAGATTAAAACGCCATAATGATAAGCCTATCCCTTTTGGATTACCATCAGCATCAACTTCTTGGCTAAACAATAAATCAGCAATTGCATTTTTTTTCTCAGCAGGCCAATTGTTTCCAATATTATTACATTGCCAGGCATCTGAAGCTCCAAAACTTTCCATAGTTTGAAGATTCATATCTAAATTAACATTT
>JALRGZ010000252.1 GCA_023253295.1 Flavobacterium sp. | reverse complement strand
ATTTTGTCATTGTACACTTTGAGTTCATCATTTAATTTTCTAGATGCCATTTGCGATTTTCGTACATAAACTACCATAGGCTCTTTGGATGGGTTTTCAAGCATTTTAGGTTCCAGTACTGAAATGTAAATCTCGTCAGAGTGCATGGGAGTGTAAAAACTTCTGTACTTTTCAAAAAATGCTTTTCTCTCTTTTTCGTCAGGCCAGCCTTGTTTGATTAAATCATCTGTTGTTTTTTCTGATTTTTCAATATCTTCCCATGTTTTGTAAGCTGAAACGTGTAAAATGTCCGAGCTGTTTTCTGTGAAATAATGTGTCAGTACATCTGAACCAATGATAAGATCATTTTTGCTTGTTACTTTGTCAAAAAATTCCTGTTCTACTTTCATCCATTCTTTCCTGTCAGCATCTAAATTTCGATGCATGGTTGTCAGAGTAATGTAGACAGTTTGAGGTTCTTCTTGAGCCTGAATATTTAAGCTCATCAGGAGGGTTAAAATTATTAACGATCCAAATACTAAAATTCTGTTCTGTTTCATAATAAATTTTGTATTTAAGGGTTAATTTTTAAAAGATATTAAATTTAACACTTTAATAGTCAATATTTTATGAAAAGTTATTTTTTTTAATAAAAAACAGCACTAGTGTCCACTAAAAAATAAAATAAGTTCTTTGAAATTATTGTAAATCTGTATTTTAAGAGTCATTTTTGAGCGTGACGATTTGAAATGATTATTATGTTCGTAATTCAACATTACGAATATGAATCAGGGTAAATATGTTTTCTCTCAATTGGTTGAATTTCTGCCACAGCGTGTTTTTGATAGGTTAGCAGCTAAATATTTAGGCAATAAATCGGTCAAACATTTTACTTGTTGGAATCAATTATTATGTATGATTTTTGGTCAACTTTCGGCTAGAGAAAGTTTAAGAGATTTGATAATTGTTATAGAAGCACATCAATCAAAATCATATCATTTAGGATTTGGCAAAAACGTAACTCGTAGCAATTTATCCAAGGCTAATGAAAATCGCAATTTTAAAATATTTGAGGAGTTTGCTAATCACTTAATATTAATTGCTCAAGATAAAAACAGCAATGATACTTTTGAAATTAAAGGTAATATTTATGCCTTTGACTCTTCAACAATAGACCTATGTTTGAGCGTGTTTTGTTGGGCTCATTTCCGAAAACCAAAGCTGGAATAAAGTTGCACACTCTTTTTGATATTAACACACAGATCCCTGTATTTATCCATATTACAGAGGCAAATGTGCACGATGTTAACGCAATGGATGTTATAGATTATGAGCCATTTGCCTATTACATTTTTGACCGAGCGTATGTTGATTATGAACGACTTTTTCGCATTACAAAAGCTAATGCTTACTTTGTAGTTAGAGCAAAATCTAATGTAAAATTCAAAAGAATGTATTCTCAAAAAGTTGACAAAACAACGGGGATTAAATATGACCAAATTGGAAAAATAGAAGGTTTTTATACTTCGAAAGATTATCCAGAAAAGATGCGAAAAGTGAAATTTTTCGATTGTGAAAATAAAAAGACGTTGGTCTTTTTGACAAATAATTTTGAATTATCCGCTGAGGATATCGCATTACTTTACAAACAAAGATGGCAAGTTGAATTGTTCTTTAAATGGATAAAACAACACCTAAAAGTTAAGACCTTTTGGGGGACAACAGAAAATGCTGTTCGGATCCAAATTAATGTAGCAATTATAACTTACTGTTTAGTTTCTATAATCTCAAAAGATTTAAAAATCAATCGTTCTACTTACGAAATTTTACAAATTTTATCCGCATCATTACTCGATAAAACATCTATAAATGAATTACTTATGAAATCAGATTACAATAATGTCAATGAACATAATATTAACCAGCTGGTTTTCAACTTATTTTAAGTGGACACTAGTGTAAAAATATAGAAACAAAAATTTAATTACAATTCAATCTGTTTTATTTTATGGTTGAAAATTTTAATGTATTCTTCTTTGTATTCTTTTGGTAAAAAACTTCTGTTTATAAAATCGGGGACTTTGTCAATCTGTTTTAAAAAGTCTTTATTGATATTATTACGAACAATCTTGGAAATTCCTAAACTTTCAGCAAATCGGTCAAAATCGGAGTGCTTTATTTTTCGTTTACGACCTCCCAAAGTTAAAGCAAGGTCTTCTTTGTCTTCGGGATAAATAAGGTTTACATTCAAAAGGTCGTAAGCCGGTGAAAACAAAATACCTTTATCTGTATGCATTAATGAGAAATTTTTCAAATGCATATCGTTATTGCCTGTTAAAAAAGAAAATAATACTAATCTAAAATATTTGATTACATCTAAACCTGAATTGGTTGCATATTGACTGATAATTTTACCTGCACGTTCGTAGGAGCTTTTGTATTTCTGTTCCGTCAATAACTCAGATAGTTGGCATAAATCTTCTACGTGAATTTTATTTTTTTTTAAACGGTCAAAACGTTTCGTAATATATGCCAATTCGCCGGTTGAAGTTCTAATTAAAGCATGTGCAGCGGTTTCGATTTTAAATAGTTTTGCTAAATGCATTGTTAGATCTTCTGTTTCTGGTATAAAAGAAAAATCAGGAGACTGCGGTTTCAGAATATAATCGCCCCATAAACCAACTAATGTTAATCGTTTATTTCCTTTTTCTCCGTTTAAGCTTAATGATATTTTGGGTTGTACACCAGTTAATGCCAATCGTTCATTTACAGTAATTTGAGCTAATTTATTTAACTCCTCTTTATCTAATTCAAGAATTGGTACTTGGGATGTTCCAAAAAAAATCTTTGAACAATTAGTGTGATATTCCCCTGTTTCAAGGGCTTGATAGCAAAACAAACAATTAGCCATGATTCTTCTCCTCCATTGGATAAACAGAAACCGCTCCTATAGTGTCTCTGCATAAATTAAGTAATAGTTCAAATCGATCACGTGGATTTAGCTTCCAATGTTTTTCGCCAATATTCAGCAACCAGCCTTCAGGAATTAAACCATCAAAAAATGGAAATAACACCTTACTGTGATAAATATGTTTTGAAATTGGTATCGTTAAACTAATGGGTTTTGGATTGTTACTTTCAAGATATACTGGGTCATAATTAAATAAATACCCATTATCTCCTTCGACTAGATATCCTGCTAATTTATCCTGAAAATATATTTTTGCCTGACGTGCCATTATTCATGGATTTTATCAATTACACCAACTTCTTTTCCAAATAATGCTAAAACATCATTTACTTTGTCTAAACGAAGTGTTTTTTTTCCTTGTTCCAAATCACGAACAAAACGCAGACCTACACCAGCATTTGATGCTAACTCTTCCTGTGTCAGTTTTAATTCTTTGCGCTTTTGTTTTACAAATAATCGTAATGAATCCATGGTTATACCTTTTCTGGTATAAATATAATAAAAAAAAACAAAACAATGCTATTTCGGGTATAAAAATAATAATTTGGATTTAATTATGCTCTTTCGGGTATAGTGTAGACAACTCTTTTTATTTAGGAATTACTTGAAAATTCTTTTCTGTCGATGAAATAATATTGCACCCAAAATATATAAAAAAGAACAATTGATTGTTATTTTAAATTTAGGATAAATAAAATATTTAAATGAGGGAAATTGATAATATGGTATGTGTTTGATGATTTAATAAATGTGTAATAGTCGTAAATATTTTAATTCCTTCACTATTTTTTTTTGTAATTTTTATACCAACAGTATATGCTAAAAGTTAGATTAAGTATTCATTTCATTGTGAATATTCTTGTCTCAACTGTATATTGAATTAGCACATCTATAATTTTCATTTCTTCCGGGAAAATATAAGGTAAAACTGTTTTAGGACTAAAATTGCAACATATGAGATAGTGTTTTGATACAAAAGGACACCTTCAAGTATTGATGTTTTATAGATATTTGTCATAGTTAATACATGTATTAATAATGATAATTAAAAATAAAGCATTCTTTAAAATATTTAATATAATTAATAGCGTGATTATATGTGAAATTATTAATTATAAGTGTTTTTGAGAAAATTTCATAAACATATTTAGAAATGAAGTAAGTAATCAATGGTATAAAACAATAAAATATTTGTAAACTGAATAAAATTGATTGGTCTTCTTGACTTTATTGTGTTTGCGTTTAATGTTTGAAACATAATATAGATTAATATCTGAAGATAGATAAGATATTCAAAAGAATAAAAATACAAACTTGTGGTTAGTTTTTAAACTGGGGAGTTTTAATGGTCTCCCTGGTTTAATTTTTTTAGCTATAAATATTAGTTTGTTAGAATTAATAGGAGAGAAAGAAACAATCTTTTCTCAAATTTTATTTAAATAAATAAAATATGAAGATAAAATTTTTATTAATAGTAAGCATGGCAATACTTTCTGGTAGTCTAACTTTTGGACAAACCAAGAAAGGTAAAATTAGCATGTATAGTGAAAGGATTATTAAAGTCGATTATAATAATTCTATAGGAGGGATTAATACAATGTTCAAAGAGTGTGTGGGAGCGGGTAGAGCTAATGAAGGTTTACGTGCTGATTGGCAACAACAATTAACTCAGACAAAAAAAGACTGTGATTTTAAATATATTAGGATGCATGGTTTGTTGACTGATGATATGGCTGTTTATACTGAAGATAATAAAGGAAATCCGGAATACAACTACCAATATATTGATGCATTGTATGATTTTTTGTTAAGTATTAATGTGAAACCATTTGTAGAATTAGGATTTATGCCATCCAGATTAGCAAGTGGCAGCAAGACTGTTTTTTGGTGGAAAGGGAATGTAACTCCACCAAAAGATTATAAAAAATGGGAAGATTTAATTCGTAATCTAATTCAACATTTTACAGCGCGTTACGGTGAAGAAGAAGTGAAAACCTGGTATTTTGAAGTGTGGAACGAACCTAATTTGTCTCCAGGTTTCTGGACAGGCACGCAAGCTGACTATTTTAAACTTTATGAATACACAGCCAGAGCTGTAAAAAGTGTAAATCCATCTTACAAAGTAGGTGGACCAGGTACAGCAGGTGCTGCTTGGGAAAGTGAGATGATTGATTTTTGCGAAAAAAACAAGGTGCCGATTGATTTTATCAGCACACATTCTTACGGAGTTACACAAGGATTTTTAGATGAGTTTGGACAAGGAGGAACTGCATTAAGCAAAAATAATGGTGCGGTAAGTGGTGATGTATTGCAATCAAGAAAAGAAATTGCAACATCAACAAAACCTAATTTAGAATTGCATTATACCGAATGGAGTTCGTCTTACACTCCAGCCGACCCTTTTCATGATAGTTACCATTCGGCAGCTTATATTCTTCAAAAATTAAAACAAGTGGGGAATGCTGCTAACTCAATGTCCTATTGGGTATTTACCGATATTTTTGAAGAACCGGGACCAAGATTTACCCCTTTTCATGGAGGATTTGGCTTGATGAATACCCAAGGAATAAAAAAAGCAGCTTATTTCGCATATGATTATTTGAATAAATTGGGAAAAACTGAACTTAAAAATACAGATGACTCTTCTTGGGCTACCAAAAGCGCAAATGGAAATATGCAGCTCTTATTTTGGGATTTTACGTATACTTTACCAGAATCTACTAATAATCAACAGTATTATATAAAAGATTTACCCTCGAAACCTAAAGGTAGTGTGAAAGTTCAATTGGCAGGACTTGAAAAAGGGAATTATCATTTAGAGATATACAAAGTAGGTTACAAAGTTAATGATGCCTATACGGATTATTTAGCAATGGGAAAACCACGCCAGTTAACAAAACAACAAGTAAATGCGCTTAAAGAAAAAAATAACGGTAATCCTATTGCCACAGAAATAATAACAATTGGTTCAGATGGAAGTTATAACAAGGATTTTGACATTAATGAAAATGATGTGGTATTGATGAACCTTGTTAGAATGTAATAAAATAATAACCCGAATAGTAAATATTTCTATATATAAAACTTGCAAAAGTAATTCAATTACTGATGTAAATTATTTAACTAACTTATATGAATAAAAATAAAATATATTTAAATCTAATTGCAGGATTAGTATTAGTATCCTGTGCCACTAAACATTATGAAAAAACAAATGATGGCATTATTGTAAGCATAAGTCATGCTAAAGATGCAGCATTAAATAAATTGCGATTGCAAGTTTTAGGAAATGATTTAATACATGTCTCTGCTACACCTGATAAAGTATTTCCAAAAGATTCCAGCTTAATTATTGTACCTAACATTGGGACAGTCCCCTTTAAAGTTACTGAAGAAAGGGATTCTATTAAATTAGCTACCGAAACTTTAAATGTTATGATTTCGTCAAAAGACGGAGGAATTAAGTTTAAAGATAAGAAAGGTAAAATAATTTTGGCTGAAAGTGCTGGTGGAGGAAAAAAATTCAGCCCAATAGAAGTCGAAGGTACTAAGGGGTATTCCGTTCGTCAAATTTTTGAATCTCCAAAAGAGGAAGCATTTTACGGTTTAGGTCAGCATCAATCTGATGAGTTTAATTACAAAGATAAAAGTGAAGAATTATATCAATACAACACTAAAGTTTCCATACCATTTATTGTTTCAAATAAAAATTATGGTCTTTTGTGGGATAGTTATTCATTAAGCCGTTTTGGAGACAGTCGCCCATACGAACAATTGAATGCTGTTTTTAAATTATATGATAAAAATGGCGAACCTGATAATTTAACAGGTACTTATGTTACGCCAGATAATGGAAAAATAGAAATAGTTCGTAAAGAAGCCTCTATTTTCTTTGAAGATGTTAAAAGTTTTAAAAACTTACCTGCAAACTTTCCTTTAAAAAATGCTAACGTAACCTATGAAGGATATATTGAAGCACCACAAAACGGAGAATATAAATTTACTTTATATTATTCCGGTTATGTTAAAGTGTATTTGAACAATCAATTAGTGGTTCCAGAACGTTGGAGAACAGCTTGGAATCCCAATAGCTTCAAATTCTCAATGAATTTGGAAGCAGGTAAACGCGTTCCTTTACGAATAGAATGGAAACCAAATGGAGGAACATCCTATTGCGGGTTAAGAGTGAGAACACCTCAATTAACAGAAGAAAAAAGCAATCAGGTATGGTGGAGTGAAATGAACAAAAAATTAGATTATTATTTTGTTCATGGTAATTCTATGGATGAAGTTGTTAAAGGGTACCGTACTCTTACCGGGAAAGCTCAAATTATGCCAAAATGGGCAATGGGCTACTGGCAAAGTCGTGAGCGTTATAAAACACAAGACCAAATTTTAAGTAATTTAAAAGAATTTAGAGAACGTAAGATTCCTATAGATAATATCGTATTGGATTGGAATTATTGGGTAGAAGATTCTTGGGGAAGTCATCAATTTGATCCAGAGCGTTTTCCTGATCCAAAAGGGATGGTCGATTCTATCCACGCGATGAATGGTAAAATGATGATTTCAGTATGGCCTAAGTTTTATAAAACAACAGAACATTTTAAAGAATTTGACCAAAAAGGATGGATGTATCAACAAGCCATAAAAGATAATGTTCGTGACTGGGTTGGTCCGGGTTATGTAGGTTCTTTTTACGATGCTTATTCAGGTGGTGCCAGAAAATTATTTTGGAAACAAATTTATGATAATTTATATCCAACAGGAGTTGACGCTTGGTGGATGGATGCCAGTGAACCAAATGTACTGGATTGTACAGATATGGACTATCGTAAAGAATTGCAAGGACCAACAGCTTTAGGGCCGGCAGCAGAATATTTCAACACATATGCTTTGATGAATGCCGAAGCCATTTATGATGGGCAACGTGATGTAGCACCAAACAAACGTGTGTTTTTATTGACCAGATCTGGTTTTGCAGGATTACAACGCTATTCTACAGCAACATGGAGTGGAGACATAGCTACGCGTTGGGAAGATTTGAAAGCACAAATTTCGGCAGGTTTAAACTTTGCAATAAGTGGTATTCCTTATTGGACTATGGATATTGGTGGATTCTGCGTTGAAGATCGTTATGTTGATGCTCAAACGAAATTTGACAAAGATGGAATAGAAAATGCCGACAATAAAGAATGGAGAGAATTAAATACACGTTGGCATCAATTTGGTGTTTTTGCACCTTTATACAGATCACATGGACAATTTCCTTATCGTGAACCATGGAATATAGCTCCTAAAGGACATCCTGCTTATGAGTCCATTTTGTTTTATGATAATTTACGTTATCGATTAATGCCTTATATCTATACTATGGCTGGAAAAACACATTTTGATGATTATACCATTATGCGTCCTTTAGTAATGGATTTTTCTGACGATGAAAATGTTACAAACATAAATGATCAATTTATGTTTGGTCCGGATTTTATGGTTTGTCCTGTTTATAAATATGGAGCCCGCAAAAAAGAAGTCTATTTTCCTGCCGGAACTAACTGGTATGATTTTAATACAGCTAAATATATTCAAGGTGGACAAACTTTATCAGTTGATGCTCCATACGGGCGTATCCCATTATTTATTCCGGAAGGCGCTATTATTCCTGTAGGTCCGGAAATACAATATACGGATGAAAAACCAGCAGATACTATTGTTCTTTATGTGTATAAAGGGAAAAACGGAAGCTTTGAGTTATATGAAGATGAAGGAGTAAATTATAATTATGAAAAAGGATCCCATTCCAGTATTCCGTTTAGTTATAATGAAGCTAATGGTGCTTTAACTATTGGCGAAAGAAGAGGAGAATTTAAAGGAATGTTAAAAAATCGAAAATTTGTTATTGTTCCGGTGAGTAAAGAAAACCCTAAAGCATTTGTATTTGATGCTCAAGGTCAGGTAGTCAATTATGACGGGCATCTACAAACTATTACATTAAAATAACCAAATAATTATAAAGTAAATATCACTAGTTAGATGAAAAATAAAAGTATCATTTTATCAATGACATTCATTACATTATTAACTGTTTCGTGTAAAAATGGATTTCAAAATACAAATAGAAAAACAATAGCTGAAACAGCTCATCAAGTCAAAGAATTTGACCCTTCAAAATATGAAGAAAAGATTAATGCTTTACTTTCTCAAATGACTCTTGAAGAAAAAATTGGCATGTTGCATGGTAATAGTATGTTTGCTAATGGAGGCGTAGAACGATTGGGGATCCCGGAATTAAAAATGGCAGATGGTCCTTTAGGGGTTCGTGAAGAAATTTCTCGTGATTCTTGGGCTGCGGCTGGATGGACAAATGATTTTGCAACCTATTATCCTGCCAGTGGAGCTTTGGCAGCCACTTGGAATACTGATATGGCCTATACTTTTGGAAACAGTGTTGGACAAGAATTGAGAGCAAGAGGGAAAGATATGTTATTGTCTCCTGCAATCAATATTGTAAGAACTCCGTTAGGAGGAAGAACTTATGAATACATGACTGAAGATCCTTTTTTGAATAAAAAAATTGCAGTGCCGTTGGTTATTGGACTTCAGGATAATGATGTTATGGCTTGTGTAAAACATTTTGCAGCCAATAATCAAGAAACCAACAGGGATTTTTATGATGTCCAAATGGACGAACGTACGCTACGTGAAATTTATTTACCGGCATTCAAAGCAGCTGTAAAAGAAGGTAATGCTTATGCTATTATGGGAGCTTACAATAAATTTAGAGGCGAATATTTATGTGAGAATGATTATATGCTTAATAAAGTTTTGCGTGACGAATGGGGCTTTAAAGGTGTTGTCGTTTCTGATTGGGCTGCAGTGCATTCTACTGTGAAAACTTTAAAAAATGGTTTGGATATCGAAATGGGAACTCCAACAACAAAGTTTAACGAATTTTTATTGGCTGACAAATTAATTGCAGCTGTAAAAAAAGGTGAAATTTCCGAAGACGAGATTAACAAACACGTAAAACGTATTTTAAGTGTTTTATTCCAAGTTAAAGCAATGGGAGATCAGGATCGTGTTAAGGGAAGTATTTCAACCGAAGCACACTATCAAGATACTTATAAAATTGCATCAGAAAATATTGTTTTATTAAAAAATGATAAAAATGTATTGCCTTTGCAGCTGAATGGAATAAAATCTATTGCTGTAATTGGAAACAATGCTACTAAGAAAAATGCTTTGGGAGGTTTTGGAGCAGGAGTAAAAACCAAAAGAGAAATCACTCCTTTAGAAGGTTTACAAAATAGATTACCTAGTGCAATTAAAATTAATTATGCAGAAGGTTATTTAGAGCGTTATGAAGAAAAGAAGACTGGGAAATTAGGCGATATTACCTTGGATGGTCCTGTAACCATTGACCAATTAGATCCGGCTAAATTACAGGAAGCTATTGAAGCTGCTAAGAAATCTGATATTGCTATTGTTTTTGCTGGTTCTAACCGCGATTATGAAACTGAAGCATCAGATCGTAGAAGCTTAAAATTACCTTTTGGACAAGAAGAATTAATCAATAAAGTTAGAGAAGCAAACCCTAACACAATCGTTGTTATGATTGCAGGTGCTCCTTTTGATATTGAAGCAGTAAAAAATAAAACATCAGCATTGGTTTGGAGTTGGTTCAATGGTTCTGAAGGAGGAAATGCTTTAGCCGATGTGTTGTTAGGAAAAGTAAATCCATCAGGTAAATTGCCTTGGACAATGCCTAAAAAGATTGAAGATTCTCCGGCACATGCTACTAAGAGTTTTCCGGGAGATAAAATAGTTACTTATAAAGAAGGGATTTTGGTAGGATACCGCTGGTTTGATACAAAGAAAATAGAGCCTCTTTATCCTTTTGGTTACGGATTGTCTTATACTACTTTTGCTTTCGATAATGCTAAAACTGATAAGAAAGAATATAAAAACGATGAAACAATTATTGTTTCTGTAACTGTTAAAAACACAGGAAAAGTTGATGGAAAAGAAGTAGTGCAATTGTACGCTTCTAAATCAGATTCAAAGATTAGCCGTGCAGCACAAGAATTGAAAGGTTTCCAAAAAGTATGGGTTAAAGCCGGAAGTTCTGAAACGGTAACAATTCAGGTTCCTGTAAAAGAATTGGCTTATTACAATGTAGATGCTAAAAAATGGACAGTAGAACCTGGAAATTATACTCTGAAATTAGGAAGTTCATCGAGAGATATTAAAAAAGAGGTTCAGATAAATATTAAGTAAGAATTAAATAAATAATTAGTTAAGGCTTTTATTTAAATTGACTCTGGTTTTGCTAGAGTCAATTTATTATAAATAATAAAAAAAAAAGAATTAATCTTATGCAATCAAACCGTTTTATTAAATTACTGTTTTTAGTTTTTATTTCATTCTCTTTCAATCCAATAGTTTCAGCTCAATCAGACCATATTTTATCATACAAACAACCTGCCGATTATTTCGAGGAATGTCTTGTTTTGGGAAATGGGAAAATGGGAATAACTGTTTTTGGTGGTGTCGATAGGGATAAAATTTATTTAAATGACATCACGCTTTGGTCAGGTGAACCTGTTAATGCCAATATGTATCCGGATGCGTATAAAAACTTAGCTGCTGTTCGCGAAGCATTGAAAAATGAAAATTACAAATTGGCGGAAGAGTTGAATAAAAAAATTCAGGGTAAAAATTCAGAGTCATTTCAGCCACTTGGTACTTTGGAAATTACCAACCATAATTTAGGAAAAGTTCTAAATTATCATAGAAAATTAGATATTTCTACTGCTGTTTCTAAAATAACCTATGAAATTGATGGTGTTAAATTTACGCGTGAATACTTTGTCTCTGCACCAGATCAAATTATGGTAATAAAATTGACAACTAGTCAAAAAGGAGCTTTGAATTTTGACATTAATTCCACTAGTTTGTTGAAATTCAAAACGGAAATAAATGATAATATGCTTGTGATGCATGGTGTTGCACCAGTTTATGAACAAAGCGGTTATCATGTTTTGCCTTCTTCGCTTTTGGAAAAAGAAAGAGGAACACGATTTACCACCTTAATGAAAATTAAAAATACTGATGGAACAGTGGTAAGTTCCGACACAAGTTTAGGGCTTAAAAATGGTACAGAAGCCGTAATTTATGTATCTATTGCAACTAGTTTTAATGGTTTTGATAAGAATCCTGCAAGCAATGGATTGAATGATAAAGCAATTGCAGCAAAGCATTTAAAGAAAGCTTATTCAAAATCATTTGATAGATTAAAAAACACTCATATAGCTGATTATCAAAGTTTTTATAACCGAATAAGTTTAAATTTAGGAAAAACTTCGGCACCGGATTTACCTACAGATGAGCGCTTGTTACGTTATTCTGATGGGAAAGAGGATAAAAATTTAGAAATTCTGTATTTTAATTTTGGACGTTATTTATTAATTAGTTCTTCCAGAACATTAGGTGTTCCTGCTAATTTACAAGGATTATGGAATCCATATCTACATGCACCATGGCGCAGTAATTATACAACAAACATTAATTTGGAGGAAAATTATTGGCTTGCAGAAAATACTAATCTTTCGGAAATGCATGCCCCGCTTTTGACATTTATAAAAAACCTTTCAAAGACAGGTAAAATATCAGCTCAGACTTTTTATGGAGTTAATGAAGGTTGGTCAGTAGCACATAATTCAGATATTTGGGCAATGACAAACCCTGTTGGGCAGTTTGGAAAAGAAGCACCAATGTGGGCTTGTTGGAATATGGGAGGAGCCTGGTTAAGTACGCATATATGGGAACACTATACTTTTACTCAGGATAAAAAATATCTCAAAAATGAGGGGTACGAACTTATGAAAGGTGCTTCGCTATTTTGTCTTAAATGGTTGGTTGAAGATAAAAATGGTAATTTAATTACCTCTCCTTCGACCTCTCCGGAAAATCAATATTTAACTCCCGATGGTTTTGTTGGTGCCACTTTGTATGGAGGAACGGCTGATTTGGCAATGATTCGTGAATGTTTTGACAAAACTATTCAAGCTTCAAAGGTTTTGAATGTTGATGTTGAATTTAGAACGCAATTAGAAACTGCACTTTCAAAATTACATCCCTACCAAATTGGGAAAAAGGGAAATTTGCAGGAATGGTATTTTGATTGGGATGATATTGATCCTAAACACCGTCATCAATCACATTTGTTTGGACTTTTCCCGGGACATCATATTACACCATTAAAAACTGCTGCATTAGCCAATGCCGCCAGAAAAACTTTAGAGATAAAAGGAGATGAAACCACTGGCTGGTCTAAAGGCTGGCGTATCAATCTTTGGGCAAGACTTTTGGATGGTAACCGAGCTTACAAGATGTATCGTGAACTTCTTCGTTATGTTGATCCTGACGGAAAGAAAACTGAAACACCAAGACGAGGAGGTGGAACTTATCCTAATCTTTTCGATGCGCATCCACCATTTCAAATAGACGGAAATTTTGGTGGAGCAGCCGCTGTTGCTGAGATGTTAGTTCAGTCTGAAGTAAATGAAATCAGATTGTTAGCTGCTTTGCCGGACGCTTGGGAAAGTGGTTCTGTAAATGGAATTTGTGCCAGAGGAGGATTTGAAATTGGGATGGAATGGAATAATAAAAAACTAAAAAAAGTTACAATTTTTTCTAAAAAAGGTGGGAAAACAACTCTTATTTGTGGTGATACTAAGAAATCAGTCATTTTGAAAAAAGGACAGAAACAGGAAATAAACTGGTAAATATGAATCGTTTTTTATCCATAAAATGAATTATTAACCAGATTCCGGAAAATTGTTCTATAGAATTTAATGAACTAAATGTTAAAATGTAATAAGGAATTGTTCCCTTATAATATATATAAAATGAAAAAAAATATCGCATTTCTGTTTTTGTGCTTTAGTATTTTAGCAAACGCAAATGTAAAATTACCTGTATTGTTTAATGACGGTATGGTTTTACAACGTAATAAATCAATTCCGGTTTGGGGCTGGGCTAATGTTAATGAAAAAATTGAGGTTCATTTTAATAAACAAATTGTAAAAACTAAAGCCGATAAAAACGGAAAGTGGACAGTTAATTTGAAAGCAGAAAAAGCAGGAGGTCCCTTTGAATTGATTGTTAAAGGCAATAATACCATTACTTTGAAAAATGTTTTGGTGGGTGAAGTTTGGATATGTAGTGGACAATCAAATATGGAATTTATGGTTAAACAGGCAATGAATTCAGATCAAGAGATTAACAGTGCTAATTTTCCATTAATTCGTCATTTTTTTGTTGAAAAAGACATGAGTTCCATACCTAAAGAAGACTTAAAGCCTACAAGATGGGAAGAATGTAATCCAGGTACAGTAGGTAATTTTACAGCAGTAGGTTACTTTTTTGCCAGAAAGTTATATAATGAATTAAAAATTCCAATTGGAATTATTCATTCTTCCTGGGGAGGAACTTGTTCTGAAACCTGGACTAGTCGCAAAGCTTTTGAAGATAGTGATGAGTATAAAGCAATGATTACAAGAGTTCCAAAAATTGATATGGATTCGTTAGTTGAAAATCAAAGAAAATCCATTGTAGGCAGAATAGAGAAAATTCAAGGTTCAAAAATCGATATTCATTCAGAATCTAAATTTAAAGATTACAATTTTGATGATTCTAACTGGCCTAAGATGTTGGTTCCGGGTTTATGGGAAAATCAGCAACTATCAAATTTTGATGGAATTGTTTGGATGCGTAAATCCGTTGTGGTTTCAGGAGAGGATGCTAATAAAGAAGCTCTTTTAGAGCTGTCAAAAATTGATGATGAAGATATTACTTATATCAATGGAGTAGAAGTAGGGACTAAAAATCAATATAATCAAAAGAGAATTTATAAAATACCCGCAGGTGTTCTAAAAGAAGGTGTTAATACTATAGCAGTTAGAATTGTTGATTATTCCGGAGGTGGAGGTATTTGGGGAGAAAAGACCGATTTGAAATTAACTTTACAGAATTCAGTTCTGTCATTAGCTGGAGAATGGCGATTTCAGGTTGTTGATGTAAAAAGCGCAGTATCTCCAAATGATTATCCCTCATTATTGTACAATGCTATGATAAATCCATTAGTTCCTTATGCTTTTCAAGGTGTTTTATGGTATCAGGGTGAAGCTAATGTAAACAGAGCGGAACAATACAAAAAGGCATTTCCATTGATGATAAAAGATTGGAGAACAAAATGGAATCAGGGAGATTTTCCTTTTTATTTTGTACAGTTATCCACTTTTGATGAGTTTGGCGGAAACAGCCAAAGAGGAAGTAGATGGGCCGAATTAAGAGAGGCTCAAAGCTATACTTTAAATTCCGTTACTAATACAGCTATGGCCGTAACTACTGATATAGGTAATGCTAAAGATATTCATCCTACAAACAAACAGGATGTAGGTAAAAGATTAGCTGCAATTGCTTTAAATAAAGTTTACAGTAAGAATGTTGCTTTTAGTGGACCAACCTATAAGTCAATGGAAATAAAAGATAAAACAGTGATTTTAACATTTGAAAATATGGGTGCCGGATTAATGACACCTAATAAATATGGTTACGTTGAAGGTTTTGAGATAGCAGGGGCTGATAAAGTGTTTCATTATGCTAAAGCTTATATAAATAATAATAAAGTTTTTGTTTATTGTGAAGAGGTGCAAAATCCAGTTGCTGTTCGCTACGGTTGGGCAGATGATGATACAGAAATCAATCTTTATAATATTGAAAAATTTCCAGCATCACCTTTCAGAACAGATGATTGGAGTACAATAACAAAAGAAGCAAAATATATTATTAATAAATAGTATTTACTAATGAAAACAGGAGTTAATCAAAAAATCAGTCATATACTAATCACTATTGGGCTTTTTGTCCTTACGGTACTAAATGCAAATTCTCAGTCATTATTTGTCGGAGCAAATTATCACCCACATGATGATAAAAATATAGATAAAATTAAAAGCGATATCAAGTTAATGAAGTCTGCCGGATTTACCGCTGTACGTATGGGACATTTGGCCTGGGACAGTTATGAACCTGCCGAAGGGCAATTTGATTTTGAATGGTTTGATAAGGTAATGGATTTAATGAATGAGGCAGGAATTAAAGTAATATTAGATATTGCCGTACGTCCGGCACCAATGTGGTTGCATCACAAATTTCCATCAATAGATGTTGTTGATAAAAATGGTGATGTGCAATATGCAAATCATCGTTATATGGACGATATAGGTGATCCAAATTATCAAAAATATGCTTTAAAATATACCGATGTTATATCAAAACGATATGCAAAACATCCGGCATTATTGGCTTTCGGAATTGATAATGAATCAGGGGACGGACCAATTTCTTATTCAGAAACAGTTAAACAAAGATTTATTGAATGGGTGAAGAATAAATATTCCAATCTGGATACTTTAAACAGGGTTTGGGCTACTCACCGTTGGTCCAGAAGATTTAACCAGTTTGAGGAAATAGGTCTTCCAGTAGCCGCTTATCCTAATGATGTGCCGGAGAGAATGCTTGATTTTAGACAATTTATTTCAGATGAGATTAATGAATTTCTTTTGAAAGTGATTGACAGAGTAAATAGTAATGCCCCGAATGTACTTACCAATACTAATGCATGGTTTTATAGCCCATTGAAGTATTTTGACTATTCAGAGATGGCTTATTCAGGAAAAATGACCCGTCATGGAGCAGGCTTTTATCCTGGAAATTCATTAACAACTAATTGGGGTGTTATGAATTCATTATTTGGAATTTCCCGTATTCAATTTGAAAGTAAAAATCCTTTTTGGTGTAGTGAGTTTACTACTATGACGGCTGTTCCTAATTCTATTCGTAAATCAGCTTATGCTACTCTTATGTATGGAAACCAGATGGTGTGTGGTTGGACATGGCAAAGTATGTGGGCTGGAGAAGAGCAGTATTTGCAAGGAATGCTGGATTGGGATGGAGTTCCAAACCGTAAATATGATGAATACAAAAAAATTGCAACTGAGTTTAAAAAAATAGAAAAATATTTTCCATATAAAGATCATGCCGAAGTTGCAATGGCATTCTCTTTTCCTAGTCTTATAGCGAGTAGCTCTTTTCCAGAGCAACAAGACGGACAGTTACAAGCTTGTTGGAACTTGTTTTATCATAGAAATATGGATGCTAGAGTAGTTGAGATTAGTAAAAGTGATTTAAATTATAAGTTATTATTAGTTCCCGGAGTTACAGTTATGGACGAAGTTACTGCTTCTAAAATTCGTGATTTTGTAAAAAATGGCGGAACAGTAATAATGACGAGTAATTCAGCCTTACTAGACGAGACGGGAAAAGTATTTGCATCAACTCGCCCGGGACGTTTAAGCGATGTGTTTGGAATACGTGTTGCAAGTTATGAAGAAATAGAGCCATTTAACGAAATATCCCGTAAAGGTTACAAGGGCAAAAAACTTGAATTCACTTATAAAGGAAAAGCAGTTGACACCGAGTCGACACGATTTGATGTAATTGAAACTAAAGGAGCTGAGATCATTGGAAAAATTACCAGTTTGGATAAGGATTATCCAATTATGACTTCAAACAAATATGGCAAAGGAAGGGCTATATATGTTGGTTTACCAGCAGATGGAAGTGTACTTAATCCTTTGCTGGATGAATTAATTGATGAATTAGAAATGAAGAAAGGACCTAATGTACCTTCGGGTGTAATGGCTCGTCAAATTGATAAAAACCATTATCTTTATCTAAATGTAAGTGGTGAACCAAAAGAAATACCGATGAAAGGAGTATCCAGAAGTGTCCTTTTTGATAAAGATTATAAAGGCAATTTTACTATTGCTCCATATGAACCTGAGTTTGTAGAAATCAAGTAATTTAAGATGTTGATTATAATACAATATATATAGTAAAATATGAAATAACTTCAGTATATTTATTATTACAATAATTCAATAAAAAAGTACAAATTCAATTTATTTGTACTTTTTTTATTGAATAAATTTTTAAAATAATAATTACGACAGTTTAAAAGGTTGGAAAATAATTTATATAAAATAAGTATGGCGGGTTGTAAGTTAATAAGACCCAAAAAGCATACAATTTATATATGACCGATTAAAAGCAATAAATAGCAATTTATGAAAATGAATAAAAGATGTTTATACTTGAGTATTTTATTTTGGATTGTTTCGTTTCAAAGTATTATAGGACAGTCTCCCTATGTTTTTCATCATTTAGAAACAAGTGAAGGGCTTTCAAATAATAATGTAAGAGCAATTCTAAGAGATAGTTATGGTTTTCTTTGGGTGGGTACCGAGTCTGGATTAAATAGATATGATGGTTATAGCTTTAAGGTTTATACAATGCGCACAGGTGACACTAAATCATTAGTATCTAATGATCTGTATGGATTACAGGAAGATGGTTTGGGCAATATCTGGGTTGATTTAGGGTATACTTACATGGTTTATAAAAGAGATAAAGATTACTTTTTATCAGATACAAAACAGTTGTTGCGTAGTCTGGGTATTGAGTCAGATAGTAACAGTAAAATTTATGTTGATAAAAATCGGGATTTATGGGTGTTTAATAAGCAGAATGTTTTCTTTTATAATATTAAGAAAAAAAGTGCAGTTGCGTTCAAATTAAAAAGAGCCTTAAAAGATGCCAGAGCAACTGAGATAGCGGACAGCAAAGAATTTATGTATGCTATCCAAGATTCTGGTGTTAGCTGGAAGTTGGATAAAATAACAGGGAATTTCACTACAATAGAGTTTCCTGAAAGTATTAAACAAAAAGCCATTAATCGAACTGATATTGTAAGAATTTATGCTGATAGTAATAATGGATTATGGATGTATTCCAGTAGTGGTGATGTTGTTTTTTATAAAAAGAACTTTGTTGAAGATTGGAAAAGATTAGAATTGACTTCAGGGCTAAAAACGGAGAGTAATAAAATTACAAGTATTATCGAAAAACAATCAGGGCAAATTTGGATAGGAACTGATCATAAGGGGTTGTTTATTTACGATACAGGAAAAAAAATATTAAAAAATGTAGTTTATAATCCATGGGTACCTACTGCTTTGCCTACAAATGATGTAGAGGTTTTATACAGGGATAATAATGAAACCGTCTGGATTGGACACGGAAAAAAAGGACTCTCATTTTACCATGAAAGTTTTCGTATTTTTACTAATTTCCAAGACCCGGAATGTTCTGATATCAGTACTATAATGCAGGATTCTAATGGAGATATTTGGCTTGGAACTGATGGAAATGGATTGTATTTAAAAAGAAAAAACTTAGAAGCTGTTAGTAAACTTTCTGTGCCTAATATTGCGATTGTTTCTATTTTGGAAGACAGGAAAAAACGCATTTGGATTGGTACTTATCAGAATGGTCTTTTTTGTTATGAAAATGGAAAAATGATTCAGTTTACCACAAAGAATAGTAAACTGAGCAGTAATAATATTTGGGGATTAAAAGAAGACCGATATGGGAATGTATGGATAGGGGCATTAGGAGGAAAAGTTCAGGTATTAGAATCAGATGCGGAGAATTTTAATGCTGTGATGACACCATTTGATGATATCGTTTATGTGATGGATATGTTTTATGATGGAGGAGATAAAATGTATTTCGGAACCAGTTATGGTCTTTTAGAAATTGATATTACAAATGATAAAAAGATTTGGTATTATGGAAATAAGAAAGGGAGTCAACATTTTAACCAAAATCAAGTTACTAATGTTTTAAAAGATAAACGAGGAATTTTATGGGTTGCAAATAATAGCGGGCTAACCATTTGGGATCAAAAAAAGGATACTCTTTATTATTTTAATAAAGATAATGGTTTATGTGATAATTCCATAAGAGGTTTAACAGAAGATAACCTTAATAAAATTTGGGTAACTACAAGTAATGGGTTATCAATACTGACCGTTAAATCAGAGCCAAATGGAAAATTTTCCTTTTCGAGTAAAAATTATTCCATTAAGGATGGTCTTATGGATAATTATTTTAATAGCCATGCTATTTGTAAATTACAAAATGGGGATATATTATTAGGCAATTTAAAAGGATATACGGTTTTAAATCCCAATAAAATGTCTGAAAAAGAACAGTCTCTGGCCAAAGTTATTTTTACTGAATTAACAGTAGGGAATAGCACTATTAAGGTAGATTCATTTTATGATGGACGAAAGTTACTTGATCATCCCATGCAATTAACCTCCAATTTAACTTTTAAACATGATGATAAACTAATTTCTTTGCAGTTTACCACCGGAGATTTATTGAATGCTGATAAAGTGAAATATGTTTATCGAATAGAAGGTTTTAATAATCAATGGGTGCCAACCCAAGGCAATAAAATAGTAATATCTTCACTTCCTTCGGGCGATTACAGACTTTTAATAAAGGCAGCAAATAGTGACGGCGTTTGGAATAATGTACCTACAGAATTATTTATAACTGTTATGCCTCCTTTCTATTTTTCAATCTGGGCTTTCATGGTTTATACAATTTTAATTATTGCAGGCCTTACATTTTTTGCACGTAAAACAAGAGAACGACAAATTATAAAGTTAGAACAGCATCGTATCCAGATGGATCACGAGAAAAAAATGCAGATTAATGAAATAAAATTAAGATTCTTTACTAATATTAGTCATGATTTGCGTACTCCTCTAACATTGATTATTACACCTTTGCAAATTTTATTGAAAGAAGTGACTGATGAAAGTATGAGAAAAAAGTTGAGTACAATGTATAAAAATGCACAGCAATTAATGACATTAATCAATTCATTACTTGATTTTCATAAATTGGATGTGGGAGTTGAAAGATTGAATTTAAAATCTGGCGATTTTATTAATTTTATCAGTGAAATTTACACCTCTTTTTGCGTTTATGCAGAAGAACGGAATATTAATTTTATCTTAATCAATGATGTTGAAAGTTTGTCCATGCAGTTTGATCATGATAAAATACGAAAAATATTGACTAATATATTATCAAATGCATTTAAATATACATTAGATGGTGGTAGTATAAGTGTTCATATTAAAAAAGATGATAACAAAGTTTCGGTTAGTGTCTCTGATTCAGGTTCGGGTATTAGCAATACAGAAAAAGAACATATTTTTGAACGTTTTTATCAAGCCAAACAAGAACAGGAGAAAACAGGAACCGGTTTAGGATTGCATATTGTATATGAATATGTTAATCTTCACGGTGGAACTATAAATGTTATAGATAATGTACCACATGGTAGTGTTTTTACTTTTGAAATTCCAATTAATACCGTTAATTCTGATGTCGAAGAAAAATATTTGGCTGAAAATGATTTAAGCGAATTTGAAATTGAAGAAACGGAAACAGCTAATATTGCTTGTAATAAAAAAACAGTACTATTTGTAGATGATAATCGTGATTTTTGTGAGTTTATTAAAGATAATCTTGGGGATGAGTATGATGTAATAACTGCTAATAATGGATTAGAGGCTATAGAATTGTTACATATGTTTGATGTAACGATTATTGTTAGTGATGTGATGATGCCTATAATGAATGGGACAGATCTTTGTAAACAGGTAAAAACAACAATTGAATGGTCTCATATTCCGGTCATTTTATTAACTGCGCGTACTGCTGAAGAATATGTTTTGGAGGGGTTGGAATTAGGTGCTGATGATTATATAACCAAACCTTTTAATTTTGACTTCCTAAAGCTACGTATTCAAAAATTTATAGATTGGACTGAGAAAAGTCATAACTCATTTAGTCAAAAATTAGATGTCTCTCCATCTGAAATTACTATTACTTCTCTAGACGAGAACCTTATAGATCGAGCTGTTAAAATAGTGGAAGAAAATATAAATGATGCTGATTTTTCAGTTGAAAATTTAAGTGTAGCTTTAGGTTTAAGTCGCGGTCATTTATACAAAAAGTTGATAGCGATCACAGGAAAAGGTCCTACCGAATTTATTAGAACTATCCGCTTAAAACGTGGCCGTCAAATGCTGGAAAAAAGTCAAATGCAAATTTCAGAAATATCGTATGAGGTAGGGTTTAATTCTCCTAAAAGATTTGCGAAGTATTTTAAAGATGAATTTGGTCTTTCGCCTTCGGAATATTTACGTATTTATAAGCAACAATAAACTATCTATTTTAAAAATCCAAATCTTGTAAAAAATTATAGAGGTTTAAAAAATACAAATACCATTTTAAAACAGTAGTGAGGTAATACTTACTGCTGTTTTTTTGTTTAAAACTAAATGTAATTGTGAAAATAATGGTTATTTCTGTTGTTATAAAGAAACAAACAGTTATACCATTAAAAAGGATTTATTCAGATATTGTTCGTTTATTAATTAATCTTCGAGAATCTTTCTATTATGTAGTTGTTTTTTTACGAAATATTGTTGTTAATATTTACTTAAAAAAACTTTTTTAAGTAAAAACTGACCTCTTTGGAAGTGTGAAACAAGCTTTAATGATTCTAACTAATAAAACAAGATTTATTGATAAAACTGTTTTTTTTTGTACGAATAAATACAGGTATAAAATAAATACAGTCATTTTATTGTGTTAATCGTATTAAATGCAACAAATGAGGTAGTTATTAGATACAAAAAGTACCGTTCTCCAGCGTTTATTTATTGTTAATTTGTTCTTAATGTAACATGAAGGATTATGTTTTTGTTGGGATAAATATTTGAGTGATTCCTAGGATTGAAAAATATTGTTTTTTATGGGCATTAATTACATTAACTAACTTAAATTAATTTTAAAAATGAATGAAAAACATGTGATTAAATGTGTTACTAAGGTTGCTAGAAACCTTTTTAACAAGTATGCGATTCTGGTTATGCTTTGTTCTTTTGGAGTGCTTTCAGCGCAAAATCAGGAAGAAAATATTACTGGTATTGTAAAAGAGGAAAGGACTGGTCAACCGCTTCCCGGTGTTAACGTTTTGGTAAAAGGGACTAATACAAGAACAGTAACAGATTTTGATGGTAAATTTTATATTAAGGCTAAAATTGGCCAAATCCTTACGGTAAGTTATGTGAGTTTTGTTTCTCAGGATGTAAAAATAACTACTAATAAATTATCTGTTAGTTTAAAGGATGATTATAATTCATTAGATGAAGTGGTAGTTGTTGGTTATGGTACATCTAAAAGAAAAGATCTTACAGGTGCTATTTCATCGATTAGTGGAGATGAACTTCGTAAAACACAATCAACCACTATTGATCAGGCTTTGCAGGGAAAAGTAGCAGGGGTTGTGGTGCAACAAACTTCCGGACAACCGGGTGGTGGTGTAAATATTCAGATTCGTGGTTTGTCATCATTTGGATCTAGCTCTCCTTTGTATATAATAGACGGTGTTTTTATTGGTCAGAGTTATGGAGGAGCTGATGGATCTAATCCTTTAGCAACAATTAATCCCGCAGATATTGAATCTATTGATATATTAAAAGATGCATCTGCAACTGCTATTTACGGTTCGCAAGCTACTAATGGTGTAATCGTAATTACAACCAAAAGAGGTAAAGAGGGGACGGCCAGAGTTTCTTATGAATTCTCGACTGGTTTTCAGGAACTGATTAAGCAGTACCCTACGATGAATTTGCAGGAATATGCCACTTTTATAAATAACAGGAATGCAGGTATTGGATGGGGATTTGATGATAGAATTGAGTTTGCAAATCCTCAATATTTAGGTAAAGGTACAAACTGGCAAGATGAATTGTTCAGAAGAGCTCCAACAAGTAACCATGTACTAACTGTAAGTGGTGGTAGTGATAAAACACAGTACTTAATGTCGGCTTCTTATTTTAAGCAAGAAGGTATTGCTTTGGGGTCAGATTTTAACAGAATGTCTTTTAGAGTTAATTTAGATAACAAAACCACTAGCTGGTTAAAAACAGGAACGAGTTTACAATTAGCTCATACTGAAGAAAATCTAAATTCAACAAGTACAGGTGTTATTAGTATGGCGTTGAGACAAACTCCTGATAATCCAGTTAGAAATCCTGATGGTACTTTTGGAAGTGGAACTAAAACTGCTCCTTGGATTAATACGTTTTTAAATCCTTATGCTTTGGCTTTGTTAAACGAAAACGATCAAAAGAGAAATCAGTTATACGCTAATTTATATGCAGAGGTAACTTTTATGAAGGGGTTGGTTTTAAGAAACGAACTTTCAGGAAGTTATTCATTCCGTACACAAAGTACATTTTCACCTACTTATGATTTTGGAGATGCAATAAGACCAATTAATACTGCTAACTATTCATACAGTCAAAATTATAGTACGACCTTAAGAAATTTTATAACTTATGATAAATCATTTAATAATAAATATAACCTTAATGTTTTGCTAGGGCATGAGGCACAGTTGTATACAAATGAGGATGTTTCTGCTTACAGAACAGGTTTTATTTCTAATAGTATACATAATATTAGTAGTGGAGATATCCAAACAGCACGTAATTCAGGTGGTATTGGAGAAGGAGCGCAGGAATCTTATTTCGGACGTATAAATCTTGGTTTTTCAGATAAATATTTGTTTACATACAATGTGCGTAGAGATGGGTCTTCAAAATTCCCAGCCAATAACCGATGGGTAACGAGTTCTTCTGCTGCAGTTGCTTGGAAGTTACATAATGAAGCCTTTTTGAAAGGAGTTAAAAATATTGACGAATTGAAACTGAGACTTGGATACGGTTTGACTAATAATCAAAATGTAACAGGTACCTTTTTGACATTGTTGGGGTCAATGCAAACAGGCTTATCGGGTATTTCACAAAAGATAAGTAGTTTGGGGAATGATAAATTAGAATGGGAACAAACAAAATATAAGAATGTGGGACTTGATGCAAGCTTTTTTAAGCATCGTTTGAGTTTTTCGGTAGATTATTATGATCGTAGAACAGACGGATTGTTGCTGGCACCTTCATTAGCACTTTATACAGGAATCTCAGCTGGATACAATCCGGGATCAATTGCGGCTCCTTCTGTAAATATCGGTTCAATCTCAAATAAAGGATATGATTTGCATTTGAATATTACCAATATACAAGCCAAAGATTTTACTTGGAGAACTGATTTTACCCTGTCTCATAACAAAAACAAAGTGTTGAAGCTAAATACTGACGGAGCTGCTTTATATGGATATGTTGGAGCTGATGTAGCTTCTAAAACAGTTGTAGGCGGATCTATAGGAGAGTTTTATGGCTATAAAGTAGATGGCTTGTTTACAGACGGGACTCAGTTTTTCAATCCTAGTACATTAGGTTCAAATGGAAATACGCTTTCTTATGGTATGCCAACTAATTCAGATGGTTCTGTTTTACCGTTTACTCCAAATTCAGGAGGGGTATGGGTAGGAGACCGTAGATTTAAAGACCTTAATGGTGATGGAGTAATTACCGAAAAAGATCAGACTTTCTTGGGATCTCCTATTCCTAAAGTTCAGTTAGGTTTTGGTAATAACTTCAACTATAAGAATTTTGATTTCAATATTTTCTTTAGTGCCAATGTAGGGAATAAAGTGTTAAATGGAATGAGAATTAGTGGAGATAATCCTTTGACAAACCAAGGTTATTTAAAATCATTAAAAGATTTTGCTGTTTTAGCTTTGAGAAATCCTGACGGCTTAGACGATGACCCAACCACAGACCCGGCCTCAGAACCAAATAATGTATATGTTTCTAATCCGGATGCTACTATTGTAGGTGTTAGAAACAGAGACAGTAATAGAAATAACCGTATTTCTGACAGATATATTGAAGACGGATCTTTTATCAGATGTAAAAATATTACGTTAGGTTATAAACTTTCAGACAAGTTATTGGAAAAAATACATTTAGGATCATTAAGAGTTTATGCTACGGTTACTAATGCATTCCTGATAACAAAATACAAAGGATTGGATCCGGAAGTAGGTGCATGGAATCCAATGCAGGCAGGTATCGATAGTGGTTATTATCCACAATCCAGAACTTTTACATTTGGAATTAACGTAGGTTTAACTAAATAAAAATAAATTATGAAATCCACATATAAAAACATAATGTTAGCCGTATTTGGGATGCTAACTATGACGGCTTGTCAGGATGACTTTTTGGATCGTCCTTCTAAATCACAGATAAGCACTAAGAATTTTTATAAAACAAAAGAAGAAATCAGGCTGGCTACCGCTGCACTTTATGGCGGTGAGGTATGGGCTCCATGGAATAATGCGGGTTATCTTCCTCTTGGAGATATTTTAGCCGGAAATAGTGTTATGCAATATCAAGGTGCTGATTTAGTACAGTTGAATACATTTACACTTTCTGGAATAAATTCAAATCTGGTTACCGGATGGTCTTCCTTATTCAATATTGTTGCAAATGCTAACTTGACAATTATCGGGATTCAGGAAAATACACCTGCGACGGTAGCTGAAGAAGATAAAAATGCAGGACTTGCAGAGGCCAGATTTATTCGTGCTATGGCTTATTATCATTTGACTATGTTGTGGGGAGAAGTGCCTATTATTGAAGATAATTCCATCTTTTTGTCAAAACCGTTAGTAAACAAACATTTACAGAAAGATGTTTTTCAGTTTATTGTTAATGATTTGACTTTTGCTGCTGAGAATTTGCCTTTAATTGATGAAAAAGGTAGAGTTACAAAATGGTCAGCTAAGGGAATGCTAAGCAAAGTATATTTAACATTAGCTGCCTTTAATCAATTAAGTGGTGGTAATCGTGACCAAAACTATTTGGATTTAGCAAAAGCTACTGCTTTGGATGTAATTGAAAACAGTGGTTTAGAGTTACTTCCAAACTATGCCGATCTTTTCAAAACTCAGTTTAATGATAATCAGGAATCATTATTTTCATTACAATGGGCTGCTACAACAGGATGGTTACAAGGAAATCAATTATTGACACTTTCTCCAAGTTCTGAAATCAATCCATTAAAAGACGGAGCCTGGGGAGCTATGAATCCAAGTTATGATTTGTATTTAGCTTATAATTCACAAGATTTGAGACGTAAACCTACAATTATGTTACCTGGTGATCATTATCCTGAGTTGAATGCCGCTGGTGGTGGTTATACAGCAACCGGAGTAGCGATGAAAAAACACATTATAGGTAATGGGGCAGATAATAACACTCCTAATATGCATTATTTAGGTTCTATAGAACACAATGCATTATTAAGGTTAGCTGATATTTATTTGATATATGCTGATGCGGTATTAGGAAACAATCCTATTACATCTGATCCTAACGCCTTATTGTATTTTAATAAAGTAAGGACGCGTGCGGGACTTCCATCTGTTACATCACTTAGTGCTGATATTATTTTTAAAGAAAGAAGAGTTGAATTTGCTTTTGAAGGACAATTTTGGTTTGATTTGGTAAGACTTTCTTATTATGATCCTCAAAAAGCTATAAATACTGTGAGCAATCAGCAAAGAGTAATGTTTTCTTATGACAAGGATACTGGTATTGCTAAACCACAGGATCCTATTGGAGCTATTTCTCCTGCTACAGTGTCAACTTTTACTTTACAATTGCCTTCTGCAGAGTTAACGTCAAATCCTAAATTGACCGAACCGGCAGTACCTTATTTTAACTAATAAAAAATAAAAACAATGAAAAAGAATGTAATACTCAAGCGCTTAAATGCTATACTGTTTTTAAGTGTGGTGTTTTTTATCACAATATTTACTTCTTGTGAAAATTTTGATGATGCAGCTCCTGTGATAACAGAAATAAGGAATTATGCTGCAGCTCCTAATGATACTTTAGTAACAAGTATGAATCCTGGACAATGGATTGTAATCCATGGGCGAAATCTAAAGGAAGCTGTTAGTGTAAGCATAAATGGTACTCCTATTCAAATTAAAGTAGGATTATTTGATGACAACAGTGCTGTAGTGAAAGTTCCTGATATGGTACCATTTAATAATATTGATCCAGAGGTATTGAATACAATAACTTATGTGACTTCAGGAGGATCAACTACGTTCAAATTTAATGTTAATCCGCCACCAGCTACTATCACAGGTAATTCATTGCTTGCAAGTAGCAAACCAGCTGTAGATTCTGTTTTTGTGTACGGTACTAATTTATATTTGATAGAAAGTTTGACGATAGCAGGTGTAGAAATAAAACCTCTTAAAACAGTAAGTGACGGAAGTTCTATCGGGTTTATATTTCCTGATATAGATGCACCTCAGCCTTGGGAAGCAGTTATTGTTGCCGCATCAGGGATCTATACTTTTAATATTTCAATTGAACCTGAAATTTCGGCTGTTTCTAATGTGAATCCTAATAATGGTGATTTGGTAAGAGTGTACGGAAAAAACTTAAATGGTATAACCAACGTAAAATTTGGAGGAGCTACTATTGCAAATTACACAGAAGATCCAGATGGCTTTTATGTCGAGTTTATAGCACCTAACCAGTGGAATTACGATCCTGGATTTGTATCCATTAGCGGTAAATATGGTACAACTTCGACTACTTATAATGTAAATGGTCAAAATGGTGATAATGTTGGGCTTTTAGCTAATGTAGAGTGGGGATCCTATTTTGGCTGGGGATGGTATGGAGATGTTTCTCTTACTGTGAATAAAAATGGAGGTTGGATGAAAACTGATCCGGATTTTGATGGAACAATGGGAGTAAATAACAGTATGTTTTTATCTTTTAACACAGGAGTTTTAGCTGCTGGCGCCAGTAAATATTGTCCATTGGGTAATTCTGATGCAGGTAATCATTGGATACCTGCAGCCAACGTTTCAGATCCTATTGAAAACTGGGGGATTCAATTTGACATTAGTGTAGCTTCCCCTTGGAATGGAGGTACGCTTTATTTTAAAACTTCATTTGCAGGTGATACATATGCTGCACGTTATGAACCATGGAAAATTTCTGCTGCAAAAACAGTTGATTATGAAACAGAGGGCTGGCAAACAGTGACTCTTCCTCTTACTGCATTCAAGAAAAAAAATAGTGCTGGTGAATTAGGTTTAGGAGATTCAGCTACTCTTTTAACTTCTTTAGTTGGGAATCAAGGTGCTACAGGTTATGATCTTACTCTTAAAAATTTCTCAGATGCTCCAACAAAAACTGGTTTCCATGGTGCTATTGATAATATAAGAGTGGTAAAATTAAAATAATTAATAGTTTTTGCCTTCTTAATAAATAAACCTGCGGAACTAGAAAATTTTGGTATTTCCGCAGGTTCTAAAAAAATATAACCTTTAAATTAAATGATATGAAATTCAAATCTTTAAACATAATACTAACTATGTTAGTTGTCGTTATGTTGGCTTTTTTCTCTTGTTCAAAAGATGATGCTGAAATAGCACAATTAACCGTTCCTACAACAGATATTTCCTTTCTTCCCGAGGGAGGTTCTTCTGATTTATCATTTACGACTAATGATAGCTGGACTCTTTTAAATGGAGCTACTTGGTTGCATTTAAGTCAGGGAACTGGTGAAGCCGGAGAGAATACAATTACATTGACTGCTGATGATAATCCTACCGGATTTAGCCGTAAGGTTGTAATTAATCTGGAGACTAAAAACGGCAAAGCAAGAAGGATAACCGTTACTCAGACTGGTAATTTATACCCTTCTTTTAATTTGACTCCAAAACCAGCTGATATGACAGGGATGTCCAGTACAGCTACAGAGCTTTTTGCTAAAATGATTTTAGGAGTAAATTTTGGTAATACCATGGAATTAACTGGAATTATGCCTGATCCTACTGAAGCTAATGTTAAGTTTCTTAAACAATTAGGATTTAATATGGTTCGACTACCATGTTCCTTTAACTATAGAGGTGGAGCCAAAGATTCTCCTACTTCAAAAATTAGTGATGATTACTTGGATAAAGTAAAACAAATTGTACAATGGTGTGTGGAGAATGATATGTATGTAATGGTTAACATCCATTGGGATGGTGGCTGGTTAGAAAGTAAAAAAATTGATGATGTAGATACAAATAATTATAATCCAAACTCTTCCCGAAAAGAGATCGTTAATGCTAAACAAAAAGCATTGTGGGAACAAATCGCTACTAAATTGCGTGATTTTGATGAACATTTATTTTTTGCCAGTTCTAACGAACCAAATGCCGAGACTGCTGATGAAATGAAGGTATTACTTTCTTATCACAAGAGTTTTATAACTGCTGTTCGTTCAACTGGAGGACGTAACACCTATCGTACCTTAGTATTACAAGGACATGAAGATTACATTTCTCCTGCTGACTTTGCAGCATTGAATGATCCAACACCTAACCGTTTGGCATATGAATGGCATAATTATACACCAAGTAGTATGACTATCTTAGGTAGTGACAGAGCAGACGGAGGATGGGATAATGTTCGTTTTTATTGGGGAGCAGGAAATCATGTTGCCGGTCTTGAAAAGGGTATAGACAGAAATTGTAGTTATGGAGAAGAAGATGAATTGATAGCACATTACAACGCAATCAAAACTAAATGGGTTGATAAAGGAATACCTTGTCTTATGGGAGAATTCAGTTCAAACAGATGGACTGCCACAAGTAAATTTCAACCAGAAGATTTAGATAAACATAATAAATCAGTTGATGACTGGTACACTTTCCAGGTGAAACACAGTAAAGCTACAGGAAGTGTACCTTGTCTTTGGGAGACAGGAGGTCTTTATAACAGAGCCACAAATGTTATTAAAGATCAAAGAGCTTATGATGCTATAAAAGCGGGGCTTAATTAAGATTAATTTAACCCGTTGGATAATATTAATGTTATTATTCGACGGGTTTTTTTATTTAAATAACTGGTCAGAATATTAGGTTAATATTCTGATTCTTTTACTGATATAAGTCAGATTATTAAATGATTACTTTGCCTAAAGATGAATGCTATAATGAAAATAATAAGGCTGTTTGTTTAACATAATTTTTAGAAATATAAAGTAATAATATCATTATACAGCCCCATATCTTTAACTAAAAGAGTTCTTTTTTAAGTAGTCATAACTATTCTATAATTTAAAATTCTCTAATTTCTTTTAGGTATAATTTTTTAATTGTGGTTAGTCAAATTTTGAGAACTAATCATAATGTCTTTTTATTAACTACCAAAAACCCTTTAAATTATGAATTTCAAACTTTTTTACAAAGTATTAGTAGTACTTGTTGTTAACGTTGTTTTTTTCTCATGCTCCGGTAATGATGAGATTCAAGACCTTATTGTTGCCTCAGACAATGGGCAATCAAGTACTATGACATTACGAGGCAAACCGGTTAAACCTGCCAGCTATCCTTCTTATAATACATCACCATTACCCGCCGATGCAACAGGGATGAGTAGTACTGCTGTTCAATTAGCAAGTAAATTTAGACTTGGCTGGAATTTAGGGAATACTTTTGAGGCTCCGGGAGGAGAAACAGGATGGGGAAGTCCTGTAATTACAGAGGATTATATAAAATTTGTAAAACAACAAGGATTTACAGCAATCCGTATTCCATGTGCCTGGAACTGGTATCATTTAAGTAATGAAGCTACTGCACAGATAGATCCCAATTGGCTCAATAGAGTAAAAGAGGTAATAGGATACTGTGTTAGAAATGATATGTATGTTTTATTAAATATCCACTGGGACGGTGGATGGTTAGAAAATAATGTTACAACTACTGCACAAGCATCTGTTAATGCAAAACAAAAAGCTTTATGGGAGCAAATTGCAACAACCATGCGTGATTTTGACGAGCATTTGATGTTTGCCAGTGCCAATGAACCGAATGCGTCAGATGCAACTCAAATGTCAGTTTTATTGTCCTATCACCAGACTTTTGTTAATGCCGTTAGATCTACAGGCGGTAAAAATGCCTATCGTGTTTTAGTTTTGCAAGGACCGTCAACCAGTACGGAGCACACTTACAATTTGATGAATACCCTTCCTACAGATACGGTTACAGATCGTTTTATGATAGAAATACATAACTATACTCCTTATCAGTTTACACTTATGAATAGTGATGCCTCTTGGGGAAATATGTTTTATTATTGGGGATCAGGTTACCACTCAACAATAGAACCTGAACGTAATGCAACATGGGGAGAAGAAAGTTATGTTGAAGCTGAGTTTCAGAAAATGAAAACAAAATTTGTTGATAATGGTATTCCTGTAATCATGGGAGAATATGCTGCGTACCGAAGAGGCAATAGTTCTAATGTTCCTTTGGATTTAGCAAAACATAATGATTCTGTAGATTATTGGTTAACCTTCACAACTCAAAGAGCATTGGCGAATGGTATATTACCTTTTTTCTGGGATACAGGAGGTATTTTAGATAGAAGTAATTATACAGTTAGAGATCAACGTACCATTAATGCTATTGTTGCGGGTGGTCAATAATAGTAAAGGTAAGTAAAGGAAATAATTTAAAGTAATAAATTGGATTTATTACTTTAAATTATTGGACTTCTGAAACTTCTTGACTACCTAAAATGTTAAAACAATTAAGAACTTTAAGTAGTCAGGAAGTTAATCTACTATTTTGTTTTACTCTACGATGGAAAACAACAACATTACTTCATCTTCACTGTTGAAGATGAATAGACGATAAAGAACTAACCACTTTTGTCTTAATTATAAATGCTATTGAATTAACTAATTTAAAAAATATGATGAATAAAAAAATACTTTTCTGGGTTGTTTTATTGGTAACATACATTTCCTCATTCGCCCAGTCGACATTCAAACATATACCAATTGGAGGAGGAGGTTTTGTTACAGGTGTTATTAGCCATAAAACAACTGGAGATATTTATTGTCGTACCGATGTAGGTGGTGCTTATCGATGGGATGCAGCGAATAATAAATGGGTTCAGTTGTTAGATTGGGTTTCTGGATCAGAAAGTGGTTTCTATGGTGTAGAAGCATTGGCTATTGATAAGCAAAATCCAAACAATATTTATATGTTGTGTGGAACTTCTTATGTGAGTAGTGGTAGAACTGCCATTCTGAAATCAACTAATAAAGGAAATACATTTACTTATGTAGATGTTACTTCCAAGTTCAAAGCTCATGGCAATGGATATGGGCGTGGTAATGGTGAGCGTCTTGCCGTTGACCCAAACAACAGCAATATCCTTTTTTGTGGAACCAGAGACAATGGTTTGTGGAAAAGTACTGATGCCGGTGCTACCTGGAATCTGGCCTGGAGCGGAGTTACGACTACTCCCAACGGGAATGGGATTTGTTTCGTTGTTTTTGACCCCGCTACAGCTTCAGGAGGAAAAACAAATACTATTTATATCGGAATTTCACGCACAGGTAGCGATAATTTTTATAAAAGTACTGATGGGGGAGTTACATTTACACCTATGTCGGCTACTACGGCTTATTTTCCTCACAGGTTTGCGCTTCAGGGCACAACCGGATATGTTACTTACGCTGATAATGAAGGACCAGCTACAACTAACAATGAAGGTAGAGTCTATAAATTAAACACCACTACAAATTCGTGGACGAATGTTACACCATTAACATGGGGAATTTATTCATTAGCATATGGCGGTGTTGATATTGATCCTTCAAATGTTAACCGGGTAGTGGTTTCTACTACAGGAAATTATAATAACAATCAATATGGTACAACCGGAGGTGATTTTGTTTACTATTCAACCGATGGAGGAGCTAGTTGGACTGTAAAGAACGGAAGTAATACTACTTTTAATAATAATGGTATAGGTGTTGCTTCGGGGCAGTGCAATTGGGCTGAATGTGCTGTTTTTGATCCATTAAACAGTAATAAGGTTCGAGTAGTTGGCGGTGGTGGAATATTTACTACTTCCGATATTACAGCCACTAACCCTACATGGTTTTACGATGTCATCGGTATCGAAGAAACTGCATTTTTGGATGGTGTGAGTATACCCGGTGGACCTTTTATTTGCGCAATGGGTGATATGACAGGTTTCTTATTTACCGACTTGACGGCTTATCCGTCACAGTTTCTTAGACCAGGTACAGGTACTAACCGAAGTGTTGCTTATGCCAGTGCCAATGTTAATAAGGTAGTGAGAACAAGTGATGCAGATGCACATATATATTATTCTACCAATATGGGTACAACTTGGACAGCATGTCCTACTTCCATGGGGTCAGGTGGAAGGGCAGCCTTAAGTGCCGATGGAGGAACAATATTTCACTATCCATCAAACTTACTGTATTACAGTACTAATAATGGCTCTTCATGGACACAATCATCAGGGATCAATTTTTGGGGAGGAATTCCGGTGGCTGACGCAGTAAACAGTAATTACGTTTATATGTATAATCCGAGTGATGGTAATATGTGGGTAAGTTCTAACAAGGGTGTGAGCTTTTCGGTTGCCGGAAATGCAGGAAGTTCATCTGCTCCATGGTCAACATCGCTACCGCGTGCAGTGCCAGGTCTGGAAGGAAATATATGGGTTCCGGAAATAGCCAATGGACTGAAATACTCAACGAACCACGGAGTGACTTATACAACGGTCTCAAATGTGACTTATTGTAAATCCATCGCCTTCGGTAAGACAGCAATAGGATCTCAATTTCCTACTATCTTTATCTGGGGTACCGTATCTGGAGTTACGGGGCTTTTCCGATCTATTGACAAGGGGGTAAATTGGGTAAGAATGAATGATGATGCACATCAATTTGGAGGTTTTGAATTTCTGGTAGGTGATCCAAATATCGTCGGAAGAGTTTATACTGGCGGTGGTGGTGTAATTTATTGGGATAGTCCTGCTTCAACTATTATTACGATGAAAAATAAAGCTACAGGGATGGCAATTGACGGAATGTACAGGTACAATAGTGGTTCTATTGTAGGGCAATGGACTTATAGTGGTAATCCTGCACAACAATGGGTACAGGAAGTAGATGGAAATTATGTCAGACTAAAGAATGTGGCTTCGGGTTTGTATATTGACGGAAATGGTCAAACTACCCCTGGGGCTGCGGCTTATCAGTCAAGCAACAGTAGCAATTGGAATTTACAATGGTCAAAAGAAACAGTAGGAACTTATACTAAATTTAGAAACCGTAATACAGGATTGTACCTTGATGGTATGTGGAGAGGTTCAAATTCTGATTTAGGTCAATATAGTTCAAGTACAGGAGATCCACAATTATGGGAAGTGACAACTGTGTCTGGCTCATCTTCTGCAAAAATGCTTAGTGATGAAAAAGTTGTAATTGAAGATGATTCTACTATTGAGATTAATTTTTATCCAAATCCTTTTGTTGATGATTTTAAAGTAGTAACAGGAAATTCTGGCGAACTGATTCGT
>JALRGZ010000191.1 GCA_023253295.1 Flavobacterium sp. | reverse complement strand
CATTGTAAGCATCAACTAAGATTTTATCTCTGTCAGTAGCGATACCTACTTCCTCTAAACCAATGTTTTCAATGTTGGTTTTAATTCCAACAGCAGATAATAAGATATCAGCTTCTAAAACTTCTTCTCCTTTAGCTGTTTTGACGAATGCTTTTACTCCTTTTCCTGTAGTATCAATTTTCTCTACAGAAGAGTTTGTCATTACTTTGATACCTGCTTTTTTCAAAGAACGCTCAAATTGTTTTGAGATATCTTCGTCTTCTACAGGAACTACGTTTGGCATAAATTCAACGATAGTTACATCAGTTCCCATTGAGTTATAGAAGTGAGCAAATTCTACTCCGATAGCTCCGGAACCAACGATAATCATTGATTTTGGTTGTTCCGGTAAAGTCATTGCCTGACGGTATCCAATAACTTTTACACCGTCTTGTGGTAAGTTAGGTAACTCACGAGAGCGAGCTCCTGTAGCAATGATAATGTGATCAGCACTATATTCAGTAACTTTTCCGTCTTTAGCAGTAACGTCTAATTTTTTTCCAGGTTTTAATTTTCCAAAACCTTCGATAACGTCAATTTTATTTTTTTTCATCAAAAATTGAACCCCTTTGCTCATTCCATCAGCAACTGAACGGCTACGTTGAATAACAGCAGGAAAATCTTTGTCGAATTCAGAAACTGTCAATCCGTAATCGGAAGCGTGTTTTAGATAATCAAAAACCTGAGCTGATTTCAATAATGCTTTCGTTGGGATACATCCCCAGTTCAAACAAACTCCACCTAAGTTTTCTTTTTCAACTACGGCTACTTTAAAGCCTAATTGTGATGCTCTAATAGCAGTTACATACCCGCCAGGACCACTTCCTAAAACAATTACGTCGTATTTCATTTCTATCTATTTATTTGTTTTTTATTGGTGAAATGCATGAGCAAGCTCAAGTCATTTCTTTGTATTTATTTGTTTTTTAATGGTGAAATGCGATGAGCAAGCTCAAGTCATTTCTATCTATTTATTTATTTGTTTTTTTATTTGTGAAATGCGATGAGCAAGCCCATGTTATTTCTATGTGTTTTATTTTATTTAGTTGTAAAAAATGAAGTTTGCCAAGGCGTCTTTCACTTTAAATCAATTGAGATTGCGAATTTAAGGATTTATTCTGTTTTTAAAAGTCTCTAAAGTATAAAGTTTTAACAGAATGCTGTTTGTAAAGCCTGATTTTATGAAATCTAACAAAATCCAGTTTGTTTTTTAAATTAATTTAGGAATCTAGTAAAGATGTTCATTGTAACCAAAAAGCAATAATTTAAAAGAATTACCCAACCATTTTTTGCTTTCTAACTAGTAACCAAATCACAATTGGTGCTCCAAAAATAGAAGTTACCGCATTAATTGGTAAAGTAATTTCGCCACCCGGAACCTGTGAGATGGTATCACAAATCAACATGATTATCGCACCAAAAAGTAAGCTGCCCCAAAATAAAATACGATGGTTGCTGCTTTGAAAAACTAATTTAGCAATATGAGGAACCGCCAATCCAATAAAGGCAATAGGACCTGCAAAAGCCGTAATACTTCCTGCTAAAATGCTGGTGGAAAAAATGATAATCAATCTTGATTTTTGGTAATTCAGTCCTAAACTTCGAGCGTAATTTTCGCCCAAAAGTAAAGCATTCAGGGCTTTGATACTGGCTAAACTCAACAATAAACCAACGGTTACGCAAATACCTAAAATATAAATAGAAGTCCATGATAGGTTACCTAAATTTCCTAATGACCAAAAGGTGAATTTTTGTAATTGTTCGGCAGTACTAAAAAAACTAAGGGTGCCTACAATTGCTGAACTTAAACTCCCAAACATCAATCCGATAATTAAGATGCTCATGGTGTCCCTTAAGCGAATGGAAATTAATATGACTGCTAATAAAACTGCCGAACTTCCTAAGGTGGAAGCCAGTACAATTCCGTAAGAAGAAAGTACAATTTCCTGTAAAAAAGAAGGTAGTAAACTAGCACCTAATATTGCAAATGCTACTCCTAAACTCGCTCCCGAACTTAGTCCCAGAACATAAGGACCAGCTAGCGGATTTCTAAAAAGCGTTTGCATTAATAAACCACTAATCGAAAGTCCAATTCCAACTAAAACGACAGTTATCGCTTTTGGCAATCTGTAATTGATAATGATGTATTCCCAGGTTGATTTACTGGCTGTCCCTCCACTTAAGCTTTGAAAAATTTCTTTGAAAGGAATGTTGATGGAACCCAAACTGATATTGGCGAAAAACAAGAAAAAAAATCCTGCTATAAGGAAGAAAAATAGAATGCTATGTTGCTTTTGTTTTTCCAATGCCGACTATTTTAGTTTTTCTACAAAAGTAAAATTATAATTCGGAAGAAATTCAGGATGAAAAATTTTGATATAATCTTTCAAGACCAAATCAGGTCGGCTAGGAGCTAATTCATAATAAATTGTTCCACCTGTTGCACCTAATTTACTTTCAAAAGTGTATACATTTTTATTGGTAAAAGCATCAAATTGATTGTAATGCGGATTGCTGTCGGCTAATTCTTTTAGGTTTTTAAAAGAACTTGTGGCTATCCAAAATTTTGCATTTTTGGCTTTTTCCAGGATGTTTTCAAATGACAATCCAAGGCTTCCGCTTCCTTCAGTATTGGCCCATAAATAGTTGGATTTAGCATCTTTCATAAATTGAGCAACCCAGCTTTTTCCTTTGGCTACAAACCATTGGTTTTGGTACATGGAGCCGTATAAAACTGTAGCTTCGGCTTTTTGATTAGCTACTAATTTCAAGGCTTCATTGTAATTTTTTACAATTTTGTCAAAAAGGATTTTACCTTCTTTTTCTTTGCCAAATAAAGCCGCATACAATTTGATCCATTCGGCTTTTCCTAGAGGAGATTGTTCCATCCAATCGGCCTGAATGACCACTTTTAAACCACTTTTTTCTAAGTTGGCAATCATTGGATTGTTATTGTCAATACCAAAAGTAATGATAGCTTCAGGAGCCAAATCAATTAGTTTTTCAATGTTTAAGCGTTCGTTTTGCCCCACATTTTTCACAATTCCCGCATCAATTAGTTTTCTTGTTTTTTGGGATGAAACATAATCGGTATGTGGAAAACCTACTAAATGTTTTTCCACTTGAAGCATTTCTAAAAAAGGAATGTTGGTGGTTGAGGTTACTACAATAGATTGTAGCGGTATAGATAATTGAGTGTATTGTGCTAAACTATCTGGGATGTGAGCATGTTTCTCTTTTAAAATATAGGTGAAATTGGAATTGGCATTTGGCCAGGGATTTAATACTCGTACTATCGAATAACCATCGTATTTGTAAATGGAAAGATTGCTGGAATATTCAATTTCGTCTTTATGAGTAGAAGTTATTGAAGTTTTGGTTGTCTCCTTTTTTTGGCATGTTATAAAGCTTAAAAGCAGTAAAATATAAGCTGTTTTTTTATAAAAAGAATTCATTTTTAAATTTTAGATTAAAACAAAGGTATAGCAAATTGTAAAAAATGTTGCCCATTTTTTAGGATAAAAAAATCAACTAATACTATCTTTACCTCATGAATACCTTAAAAGTAAAATGCTGTTCCAGTTGTGGAAGTAGTTTTGATTGTGGAGATAGTTCTCCTGATCAAAAGTGCTGGTGCAATGATTTTCCTCCCATTTTTAATTTATCAGATGGAGGAGATTGTCTTTGTCCCAATTGTTTTAAAAATAGCTGCTCTTTAAAAACTGATGAATATGTAGCAAGTATTTCTCCGGAAACAGCATTAGAAAATAAAGCAAAGGATTTACCTAAAACTACAAACTTAATCGAAGGAATTGATTATTATATAGAAAACGGAAATTATGTTTTCAAAGCTTGGTTTCATTTAAAAAGAGGAAGTTGTTGTGGAAATGGCTGTCGTCATTGTCCGTATT
>JALRGZ010000180.1 GCA_023253295.1 Flavobacterium sp. | reverse complement strand
AATTAAAGTATACCTTAAAAACAATAATTTTCTTTTACCGTATTCATCAGTTGCAGAAATCAAGGCATAAAAGTCCTGATCGTTGGTGTCGTAAAATACACCGTAAACTTCGTAATCTCCTTGTTGTTTGAAGAAGGTTTTATACTTTTTAAGGTATTTTAAATCTTGAATTGACCAATTTATTTTGGCATCATCAATACTGCTGTAGATGAGATTGAATTTTGAATCAAATATTAAAGTTTTCTCGTTATAGAGTTTGTTTATGGAGTTTTGATCAATCATTTTTAGTAATTGATGGTCAACTTGTTTAACATTAACCAGAAGTTTAATGTTGGAAAGAGCTTTTATTTCTAAACGATCTCTGAACTCTTCTTTTCGGAAATTGGAATATAACACAAATATCACTGTTGATGCCAGCGCAAAAAGTATCGTAAACAATAAGCTTACAAAGAGTGATATTCGGTTTTTTAATGTCATTCCTGATTGTTTAAGTAATAACCATAACCTATTTTGGTATGAATAAGTTTGATATTTTGATCTTTATCTATTTTCTTTCGAAGAAAATTGATGTAAACTTCAATAGTGTTTTGATTAGTTTCAATGTGGTAATCCCAAAGTTTTTCGGCAATAAATTGCTTGGATAAAATTTTCCCTTTGGCCTGAGCCAAAATCAAAATCAGTTTAAACTCTTTAGGGGTTAATTTTATTTCTTCGCCAGAACGAAAAACTTTCATTTCGTCTTCAAAAATTTCTAAATCTTCAATTATAATTTTGCTTTCAGTTTGTTGAGGAATTTCCTTTCTTCTTAATAAGGATAAAATACGGGCGTATAATTCTTCAAAATGAAAAGGTTTTACTAAGTAGTCATCTGCACCGTTATCAAAAGAAGCTAGTTTATCTTCAATTTCACTAAATGCGGTTAGCATAATAATTGGAGTTTTTCTATCTGTTTTTCTTATAGATTTACAAACTTCAATACCATTTGTTCCGGGAACATTAATGTCCAGTATTATTAAATCATAGTGGTTAGGAATATATTTTTTTAATAATAATGAACCATCATAAAACGGAAAACATTCAAATTCTTTTGAGGTAAAGAATGCTGATATTTCTTTAGATAAAGTAAAATCGTCTTCGAGTAGTAGAATTTTCATGTTGTTTTTTATTCGTTAATTCGGTTACAACAAGATAACCGAATTAACGTTTAAAATTAGCTTTTATTTAAAATAAGAGAATGTTTCTCCGTCTTGAATTTTAAGAATAGTTTCGTAAATCAAACGAATTACATTTTCTACATCTTCTCTATGAACCATTTCAACAGTCGTATGCATATAACGCAAAGGAAGTGAAATCAAAGCTGATGCAACACCACCATTACTATAAGCAAAAGCATCCGTATCAGTACCGGTTACACGTGAAGAAGCCAGTCTTTGGAAAGGAATTTCTTTTTCTTCAGCAGTAGTAACAATTAAATCTCTTAAATTGTTTTGAACTGCAGGAGCATAAGTAATAACAGGACCTTTTCCTATTTTGGTTTCTCCTTCTATTTTTTTATCAATCATTGGAGTGGTAGAGTCGTGGCATACATCGGTAATGATGGCAACGTTTGGTTTGATGGTTTGGGTAATCATTTCGGCACCTCGTAATCCCACTTCTTCCTGAACTGCATTAGTGATATATAATCCAAAAGGTAATTTTACTTTGTTGTCATGTAAAAGTCTGGCTACTTCAGCGATCATAAAACCTCCCATGCGGTTGTCGATAGCACGGCAAACAAATTTGTTTTCGTTTAAAACAATAAATTCATCCGGATAGGTAATTACACAACCTACATGAATTCCTAGTTTTTCAACTTCTTCTTTAGTAGAACATCCACAATCAATAAAAATATTGTGTTGCGTAGCAGCTTCTTCTTTTCCTCTTCCACGAGTATGAATAGCAGGCCATCCAAATACACCTTTTACAATTCCGTTTTTAGTGTGAATATTTACTCTTTTAGATGGAGCGATTTGATGATCGGAACCTCCGTTTCTAATTACATAAATTAAACCATCATCTGTAATATAGTTTACGTACCAGGAAATTTCATCAGCGTGACCTTCAATTACTACTTTAAAAGGAGCTTCAGGATTTATTACACCTACTGCAGTTCCGTAAGTATCGGTAACAAAAGTGTCAACATAAGGTTTTAGATACTCCATCCATATTTTTTGTCCGCTACTTTCGTAACCTGTTGGAGAAGCATTATTAAGGTAGCTTTCTAAAAAAGCCATTGATTCATTGTTCAATATCGATTTTGTACTCATAAAATATTTTTTTGCTAAATTATAAATTTGGTATTATAGTTCTATATATAATGTATAATTTTACACTAAATTATGATCCTAATATGAAGTCTATTTATTTTATAGCAATTTTATTCTTATTGTCGCTTTCTGGTTTCAGCCAAGTTGTTCCGTATAATCCAGATGCAATGGGCTATGTGTTGACTGAAAGAGACAGTCTTTTAAATGATACGATTAAATTGCCTGAAATTATAATTTCTAAAAAAAAGTTGGATGAAGAAGGAAGAAAGCAATATCTCATATTACAAAGTAGAGTTTATAGAACCTATCCTTATGCTAAACTAGCAGCTGACAGACTTACGAACTTAAATATAGGTATGGCTCGACTTTCTTCTGAAAGAGAAAAGAAAAAGTATTTTAAAATAGTGGAAGATTATTTAACGAATGAATTTGAGGCAAGATTAAAAAAGTTATCCCGAAGCCAAGGGCGTATTTTAGTTAAGTTAATACATCGTCAAACAGGGAAAAGTACCTATGAATTGATTAAGACTCTAAAGAGTGGGTGGAAAGCCTTTTGGTCAAATACAGCAGCAAGTATGTTTGATATTGATTTAAAATCTCAATACCTACCATATGAAACTAATGAAGACTATTTAATAGAGAATATTCTTCAGGAAGCCTTCGATACAGGAAGACTTCCTAATCAACCGGCGGCTAATCCTGTAAATCTTGATAAGTTAAACGAATTTTGGGAAAATAAATTACCGTAATTCCAAATATTCTATAATAAATGAAAGCTTATACTATTATATATAGTGTAAGCTTTTCTTTTTTTTCAGGAGCTAAATCCTGCTATCCGCTCTATCTCTTGTGTTCACTATCGTTTCCACAAGAGGATGCCGCTGCTATCAGGGCTAGGGCAGTTGCTTAAAATGATGTTTCTACTATTATATATAGTGTAAAATCCTTTGTGTTCTTTAGTTTTCTTATGTGACTTATGTGTTTAAAAGCTCATTATCTACTATAGTATAGAGTAATATTGATCTTTTCTTAGTGTTCTTTGCGGAAGAACTTTGTGCTCTTTGCAGTTAGATTTTATATAATAACTCCAAATTCTTACAAAACTAAAAATTTCTCAAAAATTAAATCGCATGTTATCAGCTGATTAAAAAATAAACAAAAAATAATTACAAAAATGCATTCAAGATTTCAAAATTATCCAATTATAACCCAACCAATCATATTCAATTCAGCAGTAGCAACAGTAATATTATTTGGTAATTGGGTCAGTTTAGTAAAATGCCACAATAATATCATAGCCATAACATATCCCTCCTTTTCTTAATAATTTCAAAGCTTTAAAACCATCAATTATTCTATAAGTATCAGATTAAAGACTCCTCTACATTTACAAGCTTTAAAAGTAATTAGAGAATTAAATTTA
>JALRGZ010000249.1 GCA_023253295.1 Flavobacterium sp. | reverse complement strand
GTTTCCGCAAATCGGATTTTTTTATAAGAATTTATTTTATTTTACTTAGTTTTATAAAAATATTATACGTAAGAATACAAACAAAAACATGCGGATAACATGCCATTTTAGAATATAACTGGTTTGATTTATACATGTATGTACTAGTTATGCAACATTATACAGAAGAGTTTCAATGAAAAAAATCCTTAAAATTCAAATTCTATTTTTAATATTCGTTTTCTCAAGTTGCACTCAAAAAAAATTATCAGGAAGCGAAAAAGTAGGAGAAATTGAAAAAACGATCCCAAAAGCAGACATTGCCGAATTAGAAACAGAGATTAATAATGGAGGCTTTAATCAATACTTTATAAATTCTAGTGGTCAAAACTGTTACGAAACTTTGAAAACGTTGAAGAAAAACGGAAAACTTAAAACAGCTAAACTTCTTGAAAAAGCAATAATCTTAATCAATCCGAATAAGATTTCAGAAAAAGTGTTTATTGAAAAATTGAGTAAAAATGAAGTCGATGAATTATATAACGAAAAAATAAGCGTCGAATTGGAGAAACTTGACGCTGAATTTTATAAATATCTTGACGGAAATTTGACGGAGAAATAACGTTGCACGACAGCCCTTACAAGCTATTTACCCATTTAATTAAAAAAAACAGTAATTTTATAAAATAACTTATCGTAAATAAGTACCACTCACAACCAGTTTTCTTTCTGAAATTAGAGATTAATAAAACGACAATCAGTAAATGAAAGAACTTTTATCACAAATAAAAAACTGCAATCTCTGCAAAAATCACCTAAAAGACGGAGTCAATCCTGTTGTGGCTGCGAGTTCTCAAAGTAAAATTATCATCATTGGTCAGGCTCCCGGCAAAATTGTACACCAAACCGGAATTCCCTGGAATGATAAAAGCGGTGATAATCTTCGCCAATGGCTGAATATGGATAAAACTACATTTTACAATCCTGAACTTGTTGCTTTAATCCCTATGGGATTTTGTTTTCCGGGTACCGGCAAACATGGTGATTTACCTCCCAGACCGGAATGTGCTCCTTTATGGCACAACCAACTTATAACACAAATGCCTAAAGTAAAACTCATTTTACTGGTGGGACAATATGCGCAAAACTATTATTTAGGCAAAAATGCCAAAGAAAACTTAACCGAAACCGTAAAACATTTTAAAGACTATCTCCCTGAGTATTTTCCGCTACCCCACCCCTCACCAAGAAATAATATCTGGCAGGCAAAAAATAAATGGTTTGAATTAGAGGTTTTAACCGAATTGAAAAGTCAGGTAAACAAAATTCTTGAATAAAAACAGCTCTACAAATCTGAACCAAAATTTCCGACAAATCAATCCTTAAAAAATTACGGACTAATAAACAAAACCAAATTTCTATCTTTATAAAAAAAGGATTCTTTAAAGAAAAATTCTATGAGAAAAATAATTTCCTTTATGCATATTTCCCTGGATGGTTTTGTAGCAGGACCTAATGGCGAAATGGACTGGATTACGGTCAATGAAGAAATATTTGATTATGTAGGCCAACGTATCAACGAAGGTGACACAGCCCTTTACGGACGTAAAACCTACCAAATGATGGAGAGTTACTGGCCTACCGCGGCTGATAATCCCAATGCCAGCAAACACGATATTGAGCATTCAAAATGGTACAGCCAGGTGCACAAAATAGTACTTTCTAAAACCATGCAAAATGATATTCTTTATAACACCACTATTATAAGTGATAATCTAGTTAAAAACATCAATGCAATAAAAAATCAGTCAGGTGCTGACATCCTGCTTTTTGGTAGTCCTACTGCCACTCATGCTCTTATACAGCAAAACCTAATTGATGGCTACTGGCTTTTTGTTAATCCAATAATTTTAGGAGAGGGAATTCCACTATTTGAAGGAATCCAAGAAAAAACAAAACTCAAACTCGTCAATACCCACTCTTTTTCTTGTGGAGTAACCGAATTGAATTACTTTTTTGACCACGAATAATCAAAACATTAAGGTAAAAATAAGCACTTTCAAATACTAATCCTACTTTTTCCATATAACTTACAAATATTATAGGCTAATTTTTCATTTTGTTGAAGCTAATTTTTAACTTTACTGTGTAATTCAGAAACTTAATCAAGCTTTATGGAAGCCATTTCTACAAACAAAAAGACCTTTCAACTCGTGGAAAACGGGCAACTCATAGGAGAATTGCTTTACGAGAGTTTGTTTTTTCGCAATGCCGAAATCAAACTTTCAGATACAGAGTGCTATGAAATAAAACCTCAAAGTGTTTTTAAAACTAGTTTTAGCGTTTCAAAAAAAGGTGAGGACATAGCCGACTTTAATATGAATTGGCGTGGGCATATCGAATTTATAATGCAAGATGGACAAGAATATGTTTTAAAAGGAAAAGGCTTTTTTCATAATAAATACATACTTGAAAATAAAGCAGGAGAAATAGTAATGGTATTTAAACCTGAATTTGTGTGGAGAAAATTCCGTTACAATTATTTCATCCATTTCGATAATAAACCACTCGAAAATTACTTTGTTTTACTGGCGGTTTATGCCACTAATTTCATCATTTCAAACGCTTCGACGGCTTCTGCCGGAATGGGATAAAAATATACATACTTTAGGATAAGCAACTAAAACAATCCGCTTAATTAAAAACTATTCCGGTAACGAAAAATAAAAAACGGAGCCTTCGTTTTTGATGCTATCTGCCCAGATTTTACCACCATGGCGGTTAATAATCTTTTCAACTATCGATAATCCAATTCCACTTCCTTCAAAATCAGACTGATTATGAAGACGTTGAAAGGCATTAAACAATTTTTCATAATGAGCCATATCAAAACCAACTCCATTGTCTTTTACAGAATAAATAATTTGTTTATCTAGTCTTTGAAAACCTATAGCAACAGTAACATTTTCTCTATCAAAGGAATATTTCACGGCATTTGAAATAAGATTTTCCCATACCTGACGTATTAAGCTCTGGTCGACACTTACACTTGGTAAATCAGTCATGGTTATGAAAATGTTTTTGTTCGGATATTTACTTTTTTGATTTTTAGCTATTTCTTCAACAAGAGCCTTCATGTCTATTTTGAATTTCTCTAATTCTTTTTTATCATTCATAAAAAAAACGAGAAAATCCTTAATTAGATTGTCCATTTGATTTACACATTTACCAAGCAAATGAGTAATTTCTTTTGATTCCTCATCCAATTTATCCGCAGCGGATTCATTCAACCACTCCAAAAGCCCCGTCATTGAACTCAACGGACTACGTAAATCATGGGATACCGAATATGAAAAAGACTCCAATTGTTTATTGACAACTTCCAATTGCTGGGTTCTCTCTTTTACACGATCTTCCAATTCTTTATAAACATATACATTTTCAATAGCAACAGCTGTTATATCTGCCAAAGCTTGTAACAATGTAATTTCATCTTCAGAGGGCTCATGTTGGTATGCCCAATAATTTCCAATCGCCCCAATTGGATCAATAGTTCGTATAGGAACCATCACCAAACTTTTAACAAAAGTAGGTCTGTATGCAGCATGAGGAATACGATCATCCTGATAAATATCTTCAATTATTGCAGCTTTTTTATTAAGCATAGTCCAACCACTTATACAGGTTTCCATCGGAAAGCGGTTTCCTTTCCATAAAGGACTTATTGCATCTTCATCAGCATAATAACACATCCCATTATCACGTAACACAAAAGTAGCTCCATCTGCACCTGTAAGTTTACGCGCAACTGTCCGAACAATTCGCATAATAGACTCTAAATCACGACTTAGCGACAATTCCTGAACAGTGGAAACCAAAGAAGCCATTCCTTTGGCTAAAGTATTTTCTAGCGTATGTATATTCGACTTATTAACTGAAATAAATTTATTTAAATATTGCTAAATAAACTAAACACAGACACTAAAAAACAACTATTTACAAAAAAAAACATTATTTTTATTAAAAATCTTTCAAAATCTCATTCACTATATTTTACAAACTGATTTTTAATATTTCAAAAGATGCCACAGTTTCATCCGGTGGGGTAAAAACTCTCTTCAAAAACATAAAAAAGCGACTTCCTTAATAAGAAAACCGCTTTTCAACATAAATCTATTTAAAACTAAAAATCACTCAATGACAATTAGGATTGGCTTGTACAAACAAGCTCATGGTAGCAGGTGACACATAAGGAATCCCCAAACCTAATCCCCTTAAAATAAATAACACTCCTATTAAAACCACTAAAACAGGAATCGCTTTTTGAATACGATTACGAAACCCCAAGCTTATAAACGAATGAATATAAACCACCGAACTCATTAACGGTACGGTTCCTAATCCAAACAATACCATATACAAAACGCCCAAACTGCTACTTTGCATAGCAATGGCACCAAACAAAGCCACATATACCATTCCGCAAGGCAAAAAACCATTCAGCAAACCAATAGTAAATATCGATTGATACGATTTCTTTTTAAACTGATTTCTTAAAGCCTGTTTCACTTTAGAAATCAATCGGAATACCGGTTTTGAAAAATTATAATTGGCAAAGGTCTTTTCCGGAATTACAATCGCTACAATCATTAAAATCCCAATAAGAATCGACAATTTTTGTTGCATACCTGCCATAAAAAAACCTTTCCCTAATAATCCAAAAACGAAACCAATAGAAGCATAAGCCGTAATTCGCCCTAAATGATAGGTGAAAATCTGGCTTACTTTCTTAGCTTGGTTACTTCGATCAACAGGCAACATCATAGCTATCGGCCCACACATTCCAATGCAGTGAAAGCTACTGAGTAATCCAAATATCAAAGCGGTGTAAAGCATTTTTTTTTCTGTTAGGGGTTTGTTGTTTGTTGTTACAGTTCTAAACTATAAACCATAAACTATAAACATATATAAATCGGTTCTTTAGTCAGGTATTTTTTGCCGGCATACTGCCATTCCATATTGATGTCCCATTGACCGCCTACCAATTTTGATTTAGGTATGAGCAAAGTTGGATTAGACAACGAAATCGGAGTATCGAAATCTAATTTTTTGTTAGACGGTCTGTAGAGGGACACTGTTCCTGTAATTTGGGTAGCATTAAA